>CAYNGS010000243.1:0-5308 GCA_964396625.1 uncultured Flavipsychrobacter sp. | reverse complement strand
ACCGGGCTCGCAGGGACAATTGCAACTGAATTTGGCTTCATCTTTTTGATGAACCGCTGCCTGTTCTGTTCATATAACTTCGATGGAATTGGTAGATATTTCATTGTACAGATAATAATGAGAGTGCGAAGTTAATGAAGCTTGCCTTTATTCAGTCTGCTATCCGAAAATATATTGATGTAAAATAAATGTAAAATAACTTTGGTTTATTTTATAAACTACTTTACGTTTGTGCTAAGTTTATAAATTTAGAAACACAAGCTGTTATGGAAAATACAGAAAAACAACACCTCGAACTGATCGCCGATATGATCAATGTCGCCAGAAAAGAATTCAGCGACGACAGTTACATTTACCTCATATGGGGATGGGCTGTTAGCATTGCCTGCATTTTGGAATACGTACTGCTTCGTATGGGAAAAGAGTACCATGCTATTGTATGGGCCATTTTCATGCCGCTCGCAGCTATTACGCAACTTGTGATGTCATACAGCAGAAAAAGGAAGGTAGTTGCGCGAACCCGCATGGACCGGCTGCTGGGCCATGTGTGGATAGCTGTCTTGATAAGCTATTTTCTTGTGCTCTTTTCACAGGATGTCATGCAGATCAGCACCTACCCTACACTTATCCTTTTATACGGCGTGGGCACTTTCATTTCCGGCAGCATCATGAACTTCAGGCCCATGCAGATCGGCGCTGTATGCTGCTGGGTGATCGGGTATATAACCTTCCGGGTCACATTCGAGTACCAGCTTCTGCTATTACCTTTGTCGCTTATTTTGTCATACATCATTCCCGGTTACATGTTAAAATCCCGCTTCAGCAAAAATGTTTAAAGAACTGGACCCGGTACTGCATTCACAGCTCAGGCTGGCTGTCGTCTCCTTGCTCATTACCCTCGAAGAGGCGGAGTTCAACTACCTGAAGGAAAAGACCGGCGCGACATCTGGCAACCTCAGTGTGCAGCTCGACAAACTGAAGAGTGAAGGATATATCGAGATAAATAAGAGTTTCAGGAACAATTATCCGCTTACAGTTTGCAAAATAACAAAGAAGGGGATCACGGCTTTCGAAAAATATGTGGATCACCTGAAGTCTTATATAAACCCTAAAAACAAATGATTTTACCGGCCAGCTGATAAGATCGTCACCAATTCGCCGCCTTTTTGCGACTGTTGACCGACCTGTATTACCGCTTAGCCGAAATAAGTTTTCACATATTTTTACAGCCTTATAGATTTGCGGCACAATTCAAATAAACAATGACACATATTTTACATAAACGATTTTTCAGGCAGGCACTGTTTCTTTCGGCTTTATTGCTGTCAGCATCATTTGCCCATGCACAGTTCAAGATCAGCGGCACCGTGGTCGACGACAAGAACAAGCCGGTGAGAGGTGCAAACGTTTACCTCGAAAACACCATCGACGGTGGCACTACAGACAGTATGGGCGTGTTCCGCTTCACCACCTCAGAAAAAGGAAATCAAACCCTTGTGGCTTCAGAAGTAAGTCATGAGAACGCCGGCCAGCCCATCGTTATCACCGGCGATATGAGCGGCATAGTGATAACCATCAAAGCCAATAAAGTGCACGATCTCGATGCTGTGGTGATCACGGCAGGTTCTTTTGGCGCCTCCAGCGACAATACGAAAACTGTGCTGAAGCCCCTGGATATTGTAACCACTGCGGGCGCAAATGCAGATGTGGTGAAAGCAATAGAAATGCTGCCGGGCACACAGCAAACCGGTACCGAAAACGGCTTGTTTGTTCGGGGTGGAGATGCCAGCGAACTATCTATCCTCGTGGACGAAATGGTCGTGCAAAATGCTTTTTTCAGTGGCCCTCCCGGCGTCGCAACCCGGAGCCGCTTCGGGGCATTTCAGTACCAGGGTGTTGCATTTAGCAGCGGCGGATACAGCGCTCGCTATGGACAGGCTTTGTCCGGGGTGCTTGAGCTCAACACCATAGATATGCCCGATAAAAGCACGGTGAACCTCGGCATAAATATGGCCGGCATATACGCATCCGGCACAAAAAAATGGAAGAACAGTGCGCTCGACGTGGGAGGAAGCTACAACAACCTGACTCCTTTCTACGGGCTGGCAACCACAAACTTCAAATTTTACGATGTGCCTGTCGGCGGCAGCGGCAACCTCCGCTACGTTCTTAAGCCGAACAAGAACGGGATATTGAAGATCGGAGCCAATACCTCATACACGACCAGCGGCATTGCCGTACCCAATCCTTACGCCGGCATTAAAGACACCGGTATCAATTCCTACAACCCTTTTGTAGGACAGCCGGATACTATCAATTTCGTAACTAAGGATCAGTATTACTACAGCAATGTTTCCTACAAGCAATTATTTAAGGATAAATACAGCCTTTACACTGCGGCGTCCTATAGCTTAGATCAGACTAAAAATACATTTGGCGGGATCCCTATTAATGAAAACGATCAGCGTGCCCAGTTTCGCCTGGAGGGCAAGGACTATTTTACCACACGCCTCAACCTGCTCCTCGGCGCTGAAGTCCAGAATTTCGGGATCGATAAAACATTCGACACCCTGAAACAACAGTTTACCGAAACACAGGTTGCCGGCTACACAGAGCTGGAATGGACGCCAATAAATCTGCTGGCTATAAAGCCCGGTTTGCGTTACGAGCACAGCGCCCTGCTCAATAAAGACAATATCGCACCACGCATTGCAATGGCAATAAAAACCGGGCACCACAGCCAGGTATCTTTGGCAAGCGGCGTTTTTTACCAGGATGCCGACAATTTATACCTGCTCGCCGGCCTGCGCCCCGACGAGCAAAAAGCAATACACTATATAGCCAACTGGCAATACACGCAAAACGATCGCACTTTCCGCATAGAAGGGTATTATAAGAAGTACCAGAATCTCGTGCTGGAGCATGATACCGCCGCTTTCGACCCAAACACCTACAGGGTTATCACGAAATATACAAAGTTCGACAACTCCGGCTATGGCTACGCACAAGGCCTGGAGCTGTTCTGGCGCGACAAAAAATCGGTTAAGAACCTTGATTATTGGATATCCTACAGTTACATCGATACTAAAAGGAAGTATGCCAATTTCCCTTCCGAGGCCACGCCAACTTATATTGCCGACAACAACCTCAACCTTGTTACAAAATATTTCGTGGATAAGTGGCAGACGAATTTCAGTGCCACATACAGCTATGCAAGCGGAAGGCCTTATTATAACAAAGACAATCCCAGCTTTTTGGGAGACAGAACTCCGGACTTCAATAATCTCGCACTCACTGTAGCATACCTGCATACCTTTGGCAAGTGGTTTACTGTATTCTATCTCAGCGTCGACAATATCACAAACCAGCACAACATCTTTGGCTATAGATATACCTATGATGCAAGCGGCAACACTACCGGCAGAAACCCTATAGTACCTGCACTATATCGCTCCATATTCTTTGGTGTGAACATGTCACTCACACAGTTTAAAAAAGACGAACTCTGATCTTAAAACCAATTTAAAAAACCAAACAAAAACATAATTATGAAACAGATCATTTTAACAGGCGCTGTTGCCATCGCAGCCCTCACCACTCAGGCACAGGACTTTAAAACAGTCCTCGAGAAAACATTCACCGCCTTCGACACCACCTGGAACCAGCCGGTAAAGATTGAGCAAAGCAACAAACTGTCGCTCATAGCCAAGAAGTGGGACAACGAATGGGTGGCCCACTACTATGCTGCCTACAGCAAGGTCGTTGTCTCCTACCAGGAAAAAGACAACGCAAAAAAAGACGCCTATCTCGACGAGGCCGACAAAGAACGTGAAGACGCTGTAAGCATTCTTAAGAAGGAAAACGACGAGACCTATGTACTTGCAGCCATGATCGCAAATGCACGACTCGGCGTAGACCCCATGCAGCGCTGGATGAAATACGGAAAGATATTCAGCGAGGATCTTGAATCTGCAAAAGAGCTAAACCCCGACAACCCACGCATGTATTACCTGCAGGGTACAAGCAAATTCTTCACCCCCAAGGCTTATGGCGGCGGTAAAAAAGCAGCAATGCCTTATTTCGAGAAAGCAGAAGCTTTATTTGCAAAAGAAAAAGGTGGTGACATCACAAAACCATATTGGGGAAAAGACCACAACACTTATTTCCTCAACCAATGCAAGCAGGAAGATAAAGAATAATTGATTCTCAGCATGTTGGAGTGTTGGCACGATAGTGTTATAGTGCTGAGTGTTAAAAAGATAAAAATGAACATTATCTGATCTCCTCTCCGAACAACTTCTAAATATTCCTTCCTCAGGGGCCGGCGCAAAAAGCGCCGGCCCCTGGATTTTTAGACAGGTCCCAGCTAAATAATAAATAGCACAACGATCACAGCCCGCCACAATACCTGCCGCTCAATTATTGCCTTTCGTCCCAAAATCGAAAAATAGCCGCATTTATGGTTCGCCTTTAGGGGTTCAGGGGTATATTTACGCCATGAATTGGGCATCGCTCTATACCACGCAACGAACAGGTGACAAAGAACTGAAAAGCACCGGCCGCGATCTTGTACGTAATTCTTTTCTAAGGGATTATGACCGCATTATTTTTTCATCCGCGTTCCGTCGGCTCCAGAATAAGACACAGGTGTTTCCGCTACCCGGCGCCATTTTCGTGCACAACCGCCTCACCCACAGCCTTGAGGTAGCTTCCGTCGGACGTTCACTCGGCAAGGCGGTTGGCGAACAGATCGCCGCGAAGCACTCCGGGCATGGCGACGAGTTTACAGAATTTTATCGGCACGAGCTTTCATCTGTTATTGCTTCTGCCTGCCTCGCTCACGATATTGGCAATCCTCCTTTCGGTCACTCGGGCGAAGATGCAATTCGCGCCTTCTTCAATAGCATAGAGGGTGATACGCGCAGTATCATCCACGATGCACTCAGCGACAATCAGCGAAAGGACTTTGAGCATTTTGAAGGCAACTCAAATGCACTCCGCGTACTCACTAACAGCTTTAACGAACCCGAACCGGGAGGATACAAACTTACCTACACCACCCTCGCATCATTGGTAAAATATCCATGTGCATCAGTGGAAGGATTTAGAAAGACCGGCCTGATCGCAACCAAGAAATCAGGCTTCTTCGATTCTGAAGCGGGCACCTGGCTTCAGATAGCGTCTGCACTGCAGATACCGAAAAAAAACGGTTATCAGCAAGTATTTGCCCGCCATCCCTTTGTATATCTTACAGAGGCAGCAGACGATATCTGTTACCGGGTCATTGATCTTGAAGACGCACACAGGC
>CAYNGS010000242.1:0-5308 GCA_964396625.1 uncultured Flavipsychrobacter sp. | reverse complement strand
GTCTTAAGCTGCGCATCACCTACACTCACTGCATTGGCCGACAACGGCGCGTAATTAAGCGGTGCACTGTACTGCTGGCCGTCATGGATCATCCATTGCAACATTTTTACCATTTTAGTCACTTTGTCAAGAGCACGGTCATTATACTTCTGCTCCTTGTATACCAGCACCCACGATAATCCTGCGATAGGATAACCGTCCGGGGCATCGGTATTAGTGATCATTACCTTTGCATCAGCAGGAATGGCAATATTGGCCGCTGCCGTAACGCTGGCAATGCTTGGTGTAATAAAATTGCCCGACTTGTTTTGCAGCATCGCAAATGCCATATTATTTTGAAGCGCATAAGCCAGTTCAATATAACCTATAGCTCCCGGAGTTTGTTTTATTGAGCCGGCAACACCTTCGTTGCCTTTTCCGCCGAGCCCAACAGGCCAGTTTACCGAAGACCCTTTGCCAACTTTACTTTCCCAGTCCTTGCTCACCTTGGTGAGATAAGTGGTGAAAATGTTTGTTGTACCGCTGCCGTCAGAACGGTGTGCGATCAGGATATCCGTAGAAGGCAGTTTCGCTCCTTTGTTGATAGCTGCGATCTTGGGATCATTCCATTTTTTGATTTCTCCCAGGAATATTTTAGCCAACACATCCGGAGTTAACTTCAGCGTATCCTTCATATCCGGCAGGTTGTAGCTAAGTACCACAGCGCCGGCCGTGATCGGTATGTGGATAGCCGGAGCCGACAACGCCGAATCCTGTTTGCCGTTAAGCGGAGCATCTGACGCACCAAAGTCGACTGTTTTGCTCGTCAGCTGCTGTATGCCGCCGCCTGAGCCTATCGACTGGTAGTTAACTTTCAGACCGGTAGTCTTGTTGTATTCCGAGAACATTTTTGAGAACAGCGGATTATCAAAAGTGCTGCCCGCACCCAAAACGGTGTTGTTTTCGTCAGAGCCTTTGTTAGCGGTGCTGTCGGTTGCAGATCCGCTCCCCGAGCCGCCATTGCAGCCAGTAAGCATCATACCACCGGTCACAATGACAGCGAATGCGGTTAATGCTAATGTTTTTATCGTTTTCATATTGAATTTTTAGTTTTTTTTAGGAATTATTTTCCGTAGATGTAGTAAAATGTTAAACGATAAACGCAGTCGGTGCCTTTTATTGGTGATATACCGCCGTTCATTGAAGCATAAGTCGTACCGGATGAATTTTTTCCTGTCGCATCAACACCACTTGTATAGGTATTCATCCAGACATTAGGCATGATGTGCACATTCTTTATCGGCGTATAGTCCAAACCAAAAGTTACGAACTGCTCCTTTGTAGTTGGGTCATACTGAGAAGTAAGTGCCGAGTAAGAAGCTATTCCAGGCGTACTTACTATATTAGACAGATTGCCTGTTGGGTCGTAGCTGTCGAAACGAGCAAAGAACCCTAATTTATCCTTGTATATCGCCCCTTTTGCAAAAACTGACAAACCGGAAGCATTCGTAGTGCGGTAGTAAACTTTTTTGTTTGTACCAACCATTTGTACATCGCCCAGCAAAGTGGCCATAAAATATTCTACACCCACCGTGAATTTTTTATCGTTCCATGCAACGAATATCTTGCTCATTTCACGGTCATGGTGTAGGGCAGACGGTGATGGCAGTGCGTACGTAGTTGTTTTGGTAGATCCTGTAGGAACACCGGCACTGTTATATGTGGTGGTGGTGGTGGTGGTGGCAACTTCCGATACACCATAATTGTTTGTTGTGGTTAACGGGTTCCAGTTCAGCTTCTCATAATCCTGGTAAAAATCGATGATCAAACGCTTGTTGAAAAACTTCGCGTAAACATCTCCGTAGAACCATTTGTACGGATCGTTTTCCGGTTTTGCGCTCTGGCCGTTAGCCACCATCAGGTCGTAACCATAGTTGCCTTTTGAATCGAGCCAGCCCTGCAGCGTAGCGCCGAAGTCAAATGACGGAGTGCGACGGATATCGGTGATCGTTCTTTCTATCGAACGGTATCCCCATACTTCCTCGGAAGTCTGCGTGTTGCGCGCATACTCTTTAAGAGCAGCACCCTGCGCGAAGGTTGGTGTTGGAGCCTGTCCTACCACAAGGTCAGTTCCTTTCCAAAGATTTTTCCAGCGAAGGTTTGCCAGCTTAACATATGGAGAGAATTTGTTGTTCACAAGTATATCACCATTTCCCTGCCCTAAAGAGCCGCTTGCAAAATCGTCTTCAGCTGCCAACAGGAACTCAGCTACAAACTTCTTGCTTATTTCATAGCTGTAGCCGAGATAAATACGACGAAATTGAAATTCGTTTGAATTAAGAGGAACCTTTGTATATTGGTTAGAACCACCACGTCCGGGCTCATCATTGCTGCCCTTGTAGGCGTAGTCGCCAAAAGCGTAACCCCAAAGCTTGCCATGAGGTTTGAATTCTGCTGCTGTATCGTTTTGAGCCTGAGCAGTTCCTGCCAACATTAATAATATTGAGCAGTAGAGGCTGATTTTTGTAATTGTTCTTTTCATTGTTGTGTGTGTTTAATTGAGTGCAAAGAAAATATTCGCGGGTTATGCCAATGTTACCACAGTATTAATTTAATGTTAAGTCATCAATGAAAAATATATAATGTTTGGAATTTATATTTTGTAGCTAATTGGCTTTTTGCGTTGCTCTTCCCGAAAAGAAGCGGCGATCGGGTAGAGCGTCTGTTTTCTTAGATCGGGCTCCAATGCTTAACTTCATTTCTTATAATAAACTTAATGTTACTCAGCGAAGACGCATTTCTCGATCGATATAACAAACTGAATGAACGACAGAAGGAAGCCGTTGATTATATATATGGTCCTGTAATGGTGATCGCGGGGCCGGGTACCGGTAAAACCGAAGTACTTTCTATGCGCATCGCAAGCCTGCTGCGCAGCGAGGCACAGGTACAGCCACAGGAGGTGCTGTGCCTTACTTATACCGAGGAAGCCACAAATTCAATGCGCCGACGCCTGGTTCAGATAATGGGCCCGGCCGCACATCGCGTAAACATTCACACCTTCCACGCTTTTTGCAATAACGTTATCCAGAATAACCCCGGCTATTTTAGTCAGCGATCATTACAACCTGTCAGCGATCTCGAACGAACAGAACTGCTGTATAAAATGCTGGAAGAGCTGCCCCAGGGCAACCCTTTGCGCAAGCTAAGCGGCAATATCTATTTCGATGCCGGGAAACTGAATCGATTATTTGATATGATGAAGCGCGAGCACCTTACCCCATCATTTATTTCCCGCTCCATCGATGAATATATAGCCGCGTTGCCCCAACGCGAAGAATACATCTACAAAAAGGCGGTCAAACAATATAAGAAAGGTGACATAAAGCAAGACAAAGTAGACGAAGAGATCAGAAAAATGGAGGATACGCGCGCTGCAGCCATGCTATATGATAACTATGACACGCGAATGAAAGAGGCCGGTCGTTACGACTTTAATGATATGATCATCTGGGTACTCGATGCCTTCGGCAATAATCCCGCGCTGCTGCAAAGCTACCAGGAACGTTACCAGTTTATTTTAGTTGATGAATTCCAGGACACGAATGGCGCACAAAACGAATTGCTGACCTTTCTTACCTCTTTCTGGGACGACCCTAACATTTTTGTTGTGGGCGATGATGATCAGAGTATCTATGAATTCCAGGGTGCGCGTATCCTCAATATCATTGATTTCTACCGGCGCTATAAAGAATCAATAAAAATAATAGTGCTTCCGCACAACTACCGCTCATCGCAGGCTATACTCGACGTCGCCGTCAGTGCAATTCAAAATAATCAGCAGCGACTCATCAACCAGTTGCACGACCTGGAACTGGATAAGAACATTATTGCGGCGGCAGAACGCTTCGCCGGCGGCGGTGAAACAGTGAAGCCGGTTATTAAAGCCTACAACAACATTTTGCAGGAAGAAGCAGACCTTGTATTACAAATAGAACATTTACAACGATCCGGGGTCTCACTCCGGGAGATCGCTGTACTCTATGCGCAGCACAAACAGGCAGACAATATCCTGGCGCTCATGGAGCGCAAGGGCATACCCTACAACGTAAAGCGCCCCGTAAACATTCTCAACGAACCGCTCACAGAACAGATACTTAATGTCCTGCGCTACCTCGATCAGGAGCGTAAAAAACCTTTTGATGGTGAAGAGGTCCTCTTTGAGCTCATGCATGCTCCGTTTTTTGATATTGATGCCACTGATATTGCGCAGTTAGCCTTATATATGCAGGCCAACCGCAAAGAGAAGAATCCGCTGCGCTGGCGGCTGCTTTTGAATAATCCCCTTTTGTCCGAATCGTTAAATCTCAGGTCGGCAAAAGCAATTCAGCGTTTGGGAAACAATCTTGACCAATGGGAGAAACAACAGCTCGGGCTACCACTTCCGCTGCTGGTAGAAAAAATTGTGCATGAAAGCGGCATTGTTGCACACCTCGTTCGCACCACAGACCACGTCTGGAATCTTCAGGTGCTGTATACCTTTTTCGAATTTGTAAAAGACTCCTTTTCCCGCAATCAGAAAATAAAGCCGGCCGAATTTCTGCAAATGGTTGGCCGAATGAGCGACGAGAATATCGCGGTGCCGCTGCAGCGTGTTATCCAAAACGAGAACGGTGTTCATTTCTTCACTGCTCACGGCGCCAAGGGCAATGAGTTCGAGTATGTATTTCTAATCGGGTGCACAAAAAATTTCTGGGAAGATAAAAGAGGCGGAGGCAACGAATACCGTCTGCCTGATAATATTACGGCCACCGATGAGGACCCGGAGAAGACCTACAAAACTGAAGTGGCGCGCCGCCTGTTCTTTGTGGCTATCACTAGGGCGAAAAAGCATTTGCAGGTTTCGTTTGCTCTTAATGACAATTTAGGAAAAGGACTTTCCGCATCACTTTTTATCGATGAGATAAGTACGCCGGGGGACAGAATAACCCAGGCAGTTTCGTCAGAAGAAATTTTGAAACACATGGAGTGGGCGCTCACCCCGGTTCCGGAGGTGAGGATAAAAATGGCAAATGCCGAATGGATAGAACGAATATTGCAGCAGTTCATTATGAGTTACACGGCACTGTCAAAATTCCTGCACTGTCCGCTCGCATTCTACTATGAAACCATCCTGAAAGTACCTTTTCAGAAAAATGATGCACTCGCCTTCGGCAGCGCGGTGCATCACGCGCTTGAGCGCATGTTCCTGGATATGAAGCATAACAAAGGCACTTTCCCGGATAAGGAACATGTATTGGGGGCCTTCAATTCAGCGCTATATTCCGAA
>CAYNGS010000241.1:0-5319 GCA_964396625.1 uncultured Flavipsychrobacter sp. | reverse complement strand
ATCACATAGTCGATATGGCTTTGAGTGTAAACCCTGCGCGGAATGGCAAGTCGCACCAGTTCCATAGCTGCGGGTATCAGCTTTTGGTTATCGTCGTATTTTCCAAACATCACAGAGCCTATTTCCACTGCACGAATGCCGCCTATTTTGTAAAGCTCGCAAACAAGAGCCTGCCCGGGATACTGATCGTAAGGGATGTGGGAATACAATAATCCGGCGTCAACATACACCGCGTGCCCGCCAATGGGGTAAAGCACGGGAACACCCTTGGCCCTTATTTTTTCGCCGAGGTATCTTGTGCTTTTAATACGATAGTTCAAATAATCCGGCTCAAATACTTCGCGCAGGCCAATGGCGATCGCCTCCATATCGCGCCCCGAGAGACCGCCGTATGTGGAGAAGCCTTCCGTGATGATAAGCAGGCTTGTGCATGCTTCGGCCAGGTCCTTATCTCTGAGCGCAAGAAAACCACCCATATTTACGAGGGCATCTTTCTTGGCGCTCATGATGCAGCCGTCCGCGAGTGAGAACATCTGCCGGGCAATTTCCCGGTAACTTACATTTTCGAAACCTTTTTCAAAGTGATGAATGAAGTAGGCATTCTCGGCTATACGGCAGCAGTCAATTATGAAGAGAATGTTCCATCGCTTGCATACTTCAGCCACTTCGTTGGCATTCTGCATACTCACCGGCTGCCCGCCGCCGCTGTTGTTGGTAACCGTGAGAATAACAGCGCCTACCTTATCTGCGCCGCAACTGTTAATGTTATACTCGAGCAATTCTATATCCATGTTCCCCTTGAAAGGATATTGCGAATCGTGATCTTTTGCTTCTGTGGTCGGAATGTCTATGGCGACTGCTCCGTTGAATTCGATATTAGCACGCGTCGTGTCGAAATGCGTATTGCTGATAAAAACTTTTCCGGGACCGCCAAGATAGCTGTACAGGATGTGCTCTGCAGCCCTTCCCTGGTGGGTGGGCAGGATGTACGGATAACCTGTGAGGTCGTGTATTTCATGTTCGAGCCGTTCCCAGCTCGCTGCGCCGGCGTATGATTCATCTCCGCGCATTATGCCTGCCCATTGCTCACTGCTCATAGCGGAGGTGCCACTGTCGGTCAGCAGGTCAATGATCACTTCCCGTGACCGGAGCTGGAACGGATTATAAAATGCCTTCTTAATATAAGCCTCTCTTTCTGCCTCGGTGGACATTTGAATAGTTTCAACTGACTTGATCTTGAAAGGTTCTATTATCGTTTTAAATTCCATGACGCCATTACAATTTGAGGGCGCAAATAAAGGAATACAGACAAGATGAATCATGACAATAATCAGGGTGAAGGATATGATCTTAGTCATCATTTTCGTAAGCAAGGTTGCTTTTTTTTGTACCCCAAAAAGGTAATTATGGCCAGACTAGAAAAGCGTTCATGGGCAGAACCATTTAAGATAAAGATGGTGGAGTTGCTGAAAATGACCACCCGTCAGCAGAGGGTAAAAGCAATTAAAGAAGCGGGATACAATACGTTCCTGCTTAAGTCGGAAGACGTGTATATAGATCTGCTGACCGACAGTGGTACTTCTGCCATGAGCGACAAACAATGGGCCGGGCTGATGCAAGGTGATGAAGCCTACGCGGGAAGCAGGAATTTTTACAATCTTGAAAGGGCAGCTAAAAGCCATTACGGATACAAGTACATCATACCCACCCACCAGGGAAGGGGCGCTGAGAATATCTTATCGCAGGTGATGATAAAGAATGGCGATATCATACCGGGAAATATGTACTTCACCACTACCCGCCTGCACCAGGAGCTTGCAGGAGGCACATTCGTGGATGTGATCGTAGATGAGGCGCACAATGCAGAAAGTCTTTATCCGTTTAAGGGAGACATAGACCTCGATAAGCTGGAGCGGGTGATCAAAAAATATGGCGCGAAACGCATACCGTATATCTGTGTGGCGGTGACCGTGAATATGGCAGGTGGCCAGCCCGTGAGCATGCAAAATCTCAAACAGGTGCGGGCCCTGACGAGTAAGCATGGCATCAAAGTGATGCTGGACATGACGAGGATAGCAGAGAATGCTTACTTTATTCAGCAGCTGGAGAAGAAGTATGCAAACAGGACGATAGCAAGCATTGTAAAAGAAATATGCAGCTATACGGATGGCGCTACATTCAGCGGCAAGAAAGATGCTTTGGTGAATATAGGAGGTTTTCTCGCACTGAATGACACGGAGAAATATGAAGAGGCGAGCAACCTCGTTGTAGTGTATGAAGGCTTGCACACTTATGGAGGCCTCGCAGGCCGTGACATGGAGGCAATGGCAATAGGCATAGCAGAATCTGTGCAAGACGAGCATATTAAGGCACGCATCGGCCAGGTGCAATACCTGGGCGAGCAGCTGATGAAGGCCGACATTCCCATCGTATTGCCGGTAGGCGGTCATGGTATCTTTATCGATGCAAAAAAATTCCTTCCGCACTTGACGCAGGACCAGTTCCCCGCACAGGTGCTGGCGGCAGAATTGTATGAGGATGCCGGCATAAGAGCGATGGAAAGAGGCATTGTATCGGCAGGGAGAAATGCAAAAACGGGACAGCATTATTACCCCAAGCTGGAGTTGGTGCGGCTGACCATACCCAGGCGGGTATATACCCAGGCACACATGGATGTGATAGCAGAATCGGTGCAGAGCGTCTACGACAGAAGAAATAAGATCAGTGGACTGAAAATGGTATATGAGCCCAAATATCTGCGGTTTTTCCAAGCCAGATTTGAGAAGCTTTAACAATATATAGTGTTGAAAATGAAGTAACTTTATTAGAAACTTAAATTTAGTTGTATGAAAATGTGTGATGACAGGGAAGCTTCAAAAATGGAGGCGTATCTTAAATTTTATGCTGAGTATTTTGAATGTAAAACCAAACAGGATTTCAAATCATCGGGAAAAGGGCAGTCGGCCTCGGCGCTCAAAATGTTTGCCCGGCTCAAACGGAAAAACAAATAAATGACCGCAGCGATCGACGAGGAAATAGCCGAATTTCTGACCGGCAACCAGGTAGCCACCATTTGCTGTTCTGAAGACAATGTGCCCTATTGTTTCAGTTGTTTTTATACCACGATGGAGAAAGAGAAGTGGATCGTATTCAAATCTTCTTTTGGCACCAGGCACGGCGAGATCTTAAACCAAAATTGTATGGTAGCGGGAACCATCCTGCCAAAAGAATTAAACCCCGCAGTTATCCAGGGCATACAGTTTGAGGGAACTGCAAAAACGGAAAACGAAATTTCGATACTGCCTGCTGTTACTGCCTACTACCTGAAATACCCTGTTGCGATGACAATGCCGGGTAAGGTATGGGTGATAGAACTGGACTCTATAAAACTTACCGACAATTCGAAAGGATTCGGATATAAATGCATTTGGAAAAAATAGTGCAGGATGACCATCTTCAAGCAATTTACATTCGACTCGGCTCATTTTTTGAGCAAGGTGCCTGATACCCATAAGTGCAAACAAATACACGGACACACCTATAGACTGGTTATTTACCTTGATGGCCCGTTGCATAGTGACCTCGGTTGGGTGATGGATTTTGGCGTGGTGAAGCAAGTAGTTTCACCCGTCATTGATATCCTGGATCACAGGCTGCTGAACGATATACCGGGCCTTGAAAACCCGATGTGCGAGTTAGTGGCTAAATGGATATGGGACCAGATCAAGCCCGGGTTGCCATTGCTGAGTAAAATTGAACTGCATGAAACTCCAACGTCGGGAGTTGTTTACAGCGGAGAAAGCAATTAAAAAATCCAATTGACGATTTCTGCGCAGAGACCGATCATATCTTCCTTCTCTTTATTTCCTCGTTTATCAGAACTAATTCTCGGTTGGTTTGGCCGGCAATCGACGTGTTTTCTTCAGCGCGTCGGGTAAGGTAGGGGATAACATCCTTTACTGGTCCATAAGGCAGGTACTTAGATACTTTATACCCGCTGTGTGCCAGGTTGAAAGATATATTGTCGCTCATGCCATAAAGCTGCGAAAAGAAAATTCGTTTATGATCAGCAGGTATACCGTTCTGGTTCATATACCGGACCGCCTTCCTGCAGCTGGCTTCATTGTGGGTGCCGATGAACACAGCGAGTTTGTCGATATGCTGCAGGCAAAAGAGCACCCCGGCGTCAAAGTCATTGTCAGTACTCAGTTTATCGCGCTGTATAGGGTCTGCGTAAGCTTTCTCCCGCGCCCGGGCGCGCTCTTTTTCCATGTAAGCGCCTCTTACTAATTTCGCACCGAGTACATAACCCTTCTGTACGGCCTGGTCCAATGAATACTTCAGGAACTGCAAAGTGCCATGGCTGTAAAACTGGTAGGTATTGAAGATGATCGGTTCAGTGCGGTTGTATTTCTCCATCATTGCCTCGGTAAGCTGATTGCATGGTTCCTGTATCCACGTCTCTTCTGCGTCGATCAGTACCATGATCCGGTTTTCGGATGCGGCATTACAGATATCATCGATGCGCTTCTTCACCCGCTCCCACTCCGATGTCTCGCCGGCAGTTAGCGCCAGCCCGTCGTGTATCTTTTCCAGCAGCGCAAATCTTGCAAATCCGGTGATCTTCAAACTGATGAAAGGAATATGCGGCTGCGTGGCGGCATAACGAATGGCCTTGATGAACTCAGGAACGGCTTTGTCGAACTCGGCATCGCTCTCCTTTCCCTCCACACCATAGTCCAGTATCGTATCAACATTGTACTTGCTGATCTGGCTGATCGTATCCTTGGTTTCTTCGAGCGTTTCGCCGCCGCAAAACTGGCTGAATATTGTACTCTTTAAAAGGCCCTTTACCGGCAACTTTAAGGTCATTGAAAGATTGGCTGCACCGATACCGATTTTTGTGAGCAGGGGCGATGCCATAAAGGAGAACAGGAACCGGGCACGTTTCAGATCTCTGTTGGTGCGGTGTTTAAAGGCGATCTCGGTATTATCAAATTCCGGTGTCATAATTTATGTGTTTTATTGAGTATCTGATTAGTGTTATTTTGTTTGCAATAGTTGAGTCTTAGCTGATAAATAATAAACGGATAGCGGTCAACAGCAACGCCGCTGCAATTCCCCTGACTATCCATTTTGCACGTACAATTTGTGAATAGTGTGCGCCTACCTGAGCGCCGAATACCACTCCTGCGCCAATAAGAATAGCCGTGCTCCACAGATTGTTCAGATCGCCATGCGCCACATGCATGACTGTGCCGATGACAGCAGTGACCTTAAGGATGAAACTTGAAGTAGCAGTGGCAAGCTGCAGCGGAA
>CAYNGS010000240.1:0-5320 GCA_964396625.1 uncultured Flavipsychrobacter sp. | reverse complement strand
TGTCACGGGAATGGCTTGGTGCACGGGCGCAAGTCGTGAACAAACCTGCTATGTATTTACTTTTAAATTGATGAAATGTTTTTATTTATAAAACCATAATTGATAAATTATTTAGTTCTTCTATTTTTGTAGAGGTATTTTAATCACCGCTAATGAGAATCCTATACCTTATTTGCAGCCTTTTATTAATTGATAGTTTAACTTCTGAGGCACAAATCGGTGATCTAAAAACAAAACTACAACATGCCAAAGGCGATTCGCAAACAATAGCAGCTTATAAAGAAATAATCGTTTATTACTCGGTAAAGAACCCCGATTCTCAGGCACGGTATGCCAATGAGGCGCTGAACTTTGCTGCAAAGAACAGGTATAAACATGGCGAGGCAGATATAATAGCGCAACTTGCCGTACTCGATGAAAACCAGGGAAGGATAACAAGCGGCAAGCAGCGAACGGACCATGCCCTGGCAATATACCGCGAACTTAACGACCTGAGCGGAGTTGCAGAAATGCTGCACAACCTGGGTGCGATAGAAGCAGGAAAGGGCAATTACGACATTGCGCTCAAGTATCTGATAAGTGCGCTGAAGGTATATGACACCATAACTGACTACCATGGTCAGATGCTGGCCTATATGAACCTGGGCAGTCTTTATCTCGAGCACCATGATACTGCAAATGCCGAGAAGTACCTGCATGTAGCAGAAAAGATAAGCCAAAAGATCCCGCTGAGCCACACCACTATATTTCTTTACAACATTATTGGTGTGATGTATGCAGAAAAAGGAAACACGGATACGGCACTGCAAATTTTTCTCCACGATCTTGAGTTAAGCGACAAGCCAGGCTTCGTAAATTCTCACGTCGAGTCTATATTATATATCGGCGAATGCTACATGGACCGGGGAGAACCGGCTAAGGCGTTGAAGTACCTGGAACAGGGCCTGGTCACCGCCCGGGAAAACAACCTGCCGGAAATGGAAGCCAATTTGCTGGGAGACATCGCAAAGATCAGGGAAAAGAGCGACCCCGCATTGGCGATAGCCCACCTGACCCAGGCGAAGGCACTCTGCGAGCAGATACAAAGCAAGTCGTTCCTGGCAAATATTTATGAGCAAATGGCAGCGGTTTACGAACAGACCGGTAATTATAAGGACGCGCTGGCCGCGACAAGGCAGAAGGAAAAACTGACAGACAGCCTATATAATGTGAACAAAGCCACGGAGATAGCGAGCCTTGGTGAAACTTACGAGTTGGAAAAATCAACCCTGCGAGTGAGCCAGTTGGAAACGTTAAGTGAAAAGAACGCCGCACAGAGAAATGCGACCGTTGCCATCGCATTGGTCATTATCGTCATTCTCATAGTGCTGTTTGTCTACTACCGGAAAACTGTGAACCTGAATAAGCGACTGATGATACGGGAGCAGGAACTGGAGGACCTTAATTCAATGAAGGATAAATTATTTTCCGTCATCGGCCACGACCTCCGCGGGCCTATAGCAAGGATACCCGCGATAATAGACATATACGAAGATGAGCAAACAGGCGCGGACGAGAAAAAATTCCTGCTTGATAGCCTTAAAGAACACACTAAGTCATCGCTCGAAACTCTGGATAAACTGCTGTTCTGGGGCCTTTCGCTGGTGAAGGGGATCAGGATCAGCCAAATAAAAATGCAGCCAAAAAATTATATAAAGGAAAGTATAGAGCTGAGAAAAATAAAAGCTGCGGAAAAGAATATCGGGATAACCGATAACACGCCGGACAATATCTACGTATTTGCCGATCCTACGCACTTCGATTTCGTGATCAGGAATCTGCTGGCAAATGCATTGAAATACGCTTATCCCGGTGGCCTGATAGAAATAAATGCGGACCTGGAGCGCAAGCCAGGGTTCGTGGTCTTTTCGGTAAAGGACAATGGCATCGGCATAGACACAGCGTTGCTCCTCACAATATTCAGCGCGCTGAAAAGCGGCGCAGGCACACAGAATGAGAAAGGAACCGGCATCGGCCTCATGCTGTGTAAGGAATTCGTGACCATGAACGGAGGAGAGATATGGGTGGAAAGCACGCCGGGAAAGGGTGCAACTTTTTTCTTTTCTCTAAAAAAGGCCGGTTAAACACTATATTGTATTGCCCGATCAAATTCCGGTTTTGTGAAGTCAGGCACGATTGTTGTGAACGTCAGTTGAGGTTTATAGCCCAATATTTCTTATTTTCGAACAATCAACCATTAAGTATCAATTATGAAAAAAATCGTTTTATCATTTTTAGCAATTGCTGGAGTACTGACTTTCAATGCCTGTAAGAAAAGCAACCCGGCCCCTACCAATAATGCCAGTGTTATGTTTGTTCACGGCTGTGTGTCTGGCACCTCCAACATCAACCTGGACGGCCGGGCAAATAACACAACTGTTTCCGGTGCGGGCAATATGTAGTTTTCAAAGCCCTCGGGCTATTTGTCTGTTGCTGCAGGTTCAAATGTGGATTTATCGTTTTTTGTCACCGGGCTGAATACCCTGGTAGACCAGACGGTGAGTCTGACAGCGAATACGCATTATACGGCTTTTGCGGGTGGCTCCATTACAGCGCCCAGTTTTGTCTTTACATCCGATGACCTTACAGCGCCTGCCTCGGGGAATGTTAAGGTGAGATTTGTGAATCTGAGCCCTGATAACCTGACGATGAGCTGCTATGTGGGCACAGGCACGCCAAAAATAGACTCGAATGTGAGCTATAAGGGCTGCACTCCTTTCATTGAGATCGCTGCCACAACCGGAAAGATCGGTATGATAGACCAGGCGACACCGATAAATTCGGGACTGATAACCAGTCAAACCCTGACAGCGGGCAAAATATACACATTCATGTTTACCGGCACAGCAACCGGTTCGGGCTCATCGGGCTATATGCTTACCGCGATCACAAATAACTAAGCCAGACTGCTTTCTTTCGAATATATCCTCCGGTTGCACACTGCCGGGGGATATTTCGTTTATACCCTCGGCGGGGGTATAAAATGGTACTCAAACAACGTATTTTTGCAGTTAAATCTAAACTGATCGTATGAACAAAACGCTCATTGGCTTAATAGCGGCAGCCTCAATATTGGGTGCATGCAGCCAGCCGGCCCCAAAGGAGGCCGCAAAACAGGATATTATTTGTGCAAACATGGATTCGAGCGTGAAGCCCAATGACGACTTTTTTGCATATGCCAATGGCGGATGGATGAAAAGCAATCCTATACCAGCCGACGAAACTTCTTATGGCATAGGAGAGCTGGTGCAGAAGGAACTTTACAAAAAACTGCAAAAAATAAACGAGGATGCCGAGAAGAGAGGCGATAAATCGGGTCCGGGACAGCAGATAGGCGATTTCTGGTTCAGTGCAATGGATACAGGCGCGATCGAAAAAAATGGCATTGCGCCTCTTAACAGTGAGATGGAGAAGATAGCGGGCATGAAGACCAGGCAGGATGTGATGATGCAGGCGTCGCACATGCATACCTATGGTGTGAACGTTTTCTTTGATGAGACAGTGACACAGGACCCAAAACATAGTGATGTGCAGTCTTATTTTATGTCGCAAGGCGGATTGGGCATGCCGAACCGCGACTATTACTTCAATAAGGATGCGCGCACGGCGAAGATCAGGGATGCTTACCCTCATCATATTGCGAAGATATTTACCCTGATGGGTACCGACAGCATAGCGGCAAACAAGAAGGCGATGGCCATAGTGGCGATGGAGACCAGCCTCGCCAAAGCGTCGCGCAAGCTGGAAGACCTGCGGGACCCGTATACTAATTACAACAAACTGGCAATTGTAAAGCTCCGGAGCCTTTCGCCGGGTATGGACTGGCCGGTATACCTGCAGCAGATGGGCGTGCAGCACATAGACAGTGTTATCGTGGGACAGCCGGAGTTCTACCAGGCGCTCGACAAAGTAATAGCCGGCACGGACATGCAGACGCTGAAGGACTATATGACCTTTCACCTCATTTCGTCATTTGCTCCCTTTTTGAGTAAGCCATATTCAGATGCCAATTTCGATTTTTATGCCAAAACCATACGCGGCGCCCAGGAGCAGCATCCACGCTGGCGCAGGGCGTTAGATGCCGAGGAAAGGGCCATAGGCGAGGAGCTGGGCCAGCTTTTTGTAAAAGAGTATTTTGACGCAAAGGCAAAAGCCCGCTACGAGCAGATAGTGGAGAATGTGCGCAACGCATACAAAGCCCGCATGGAAAAACTGGACTGGATGACCGACAGCACGAGGCAGAAGGCTATCCACAAGCTTATGTCCATTACCAAGAAGGTAGGATACCCTGACAAGTGGAAGGATTTCTCGGCTTTGAAGATCGATCGGGGACCGATAGTGCTGAATATGCTTCGCTCCAACCAGTGGTGGAATAATTACGAAATGAGCAAGCTTGGTAAGCCCGTGGACAGGGACGAGTGGTCTATGACGCCACAAACCTACAATGCTTATTACAACGAATCGAACAACGAGATCGTGCTGCCTGCAGCTATGATGACCGTCCCGGGATTCCGCGATGCCGATCTTGATGATGCGCTGGTATACGGTTATACAGCGGCGTCTACAGTTGGACATGAGATCACACATGTCTTTGACGATGAGGGACGGAAGTTTGACTAGCACGGCAACCTGTGCAGCTGGTGGTCGGTTGCAGATACGGTGCAGTTCATGAAGCGAGCCGATGTACTGGTTCAGCAGTTCAACAAAATGGTACCGCTGGATACGCTGCATATTAACGGCAAGGCGACGCTCGGCGAGAACCTGGCAGACCTTGGCGGTATACTGATAGGCCTTGACGCCTTCAAGCAGACAGACGCCTACAAAAAGGGAGAGAAGATAAACGGGATGACGCCCTTGCAACGGTTCTTCCTCGGCTACTCCCTGGGCTGGCTGCTGGAAGAGCGCCCCGAGCGTATTGCCACGCAACTACTCACAGACGTACACTCGCCTGCAAAATACCGGGTCAATGGCCCCTTCCCCAACGTAGCGGACTTTTATGATGCCTTCGGCATCAAGCCCGGCGACAAAATGTATGTTGCAGACAGTTCCAGGGTGCATCTCTGGTAGATCAGCAGCGTCGCGATAAAGACTTAAGCCGGGCAATTTTCGCCCGGCTTTTTCATTCAGACTGGTTTCATCTTTGTTTGTCGGCATGAGAGGACATCTATCGTTTAATGGCCAGTAGAAAGCCAATCTCTAATTCTGTTGCTGCCTAACGCTGAGGCAGGGCGATCAGCCCTTTGCATCACCTCTGGATGAGACGAAAGACTTTGCGCAACGG
>CAYNGS010000239.1:0-5320 GCA_964396625.1 uncultured Flavipsychrobacter sp. | reverse complement strand
CTTAGTCTACCGCCAGGCGTCCTGCCGTATCTATGATCACAATGTTATTGCCATGCTGCTTGGCATAGGCTATCGCGTTCTCCGCTATCGACACTGCGCTTTTGTTTTCCAGCTCCAGGAACACCGGCACCTTTATCTGCTCTCCCAGCACACGGAGCTGCTCCATCGCCGCCGGGCGGTAAATGTCCGCTGCTACAAGCAGCGGCTGGCGGCCCTTCTTGCTCTTCAGGAAGCTGGCCAGTTTGCCGGAGAACGTCGTCTTACCAGAGCCCTGCAAACCGGCTATCAGTATCACCGTGGGCTTGCCTGTCAGGTCCAGCTCTTCTTCACGGCCGCCCATCAGCGCAGCCAGCTCGTCCTTCACTATCTTCACCATCAGCTGCCCGGGACTCACCGCCGTAAGCACCTTCTCACCCATAGCCTTGTCCTTCACCTTGTCGGTAAATTCCTTGGCTATTTTATAGTTCACGTCCGCGTCCACCAGCGCCCGGCGTATTTCCTTTACGGTCGTTGCAATATTGATCTCATTTATGCGGCCCTCTCCTTTCAGCTGTTTAAAGGCCGACTCGAGCCGCTCACTCAGATTATCAAACATATATCAAATTCAAAAAAGTAAAAATAAAAATATGGTACTCCCCTCTTTGGGGAGTGCGAAATTAAGAAAATTTGGGGAGTATTAATTCAAACAATACCTCTGGACTAATTCATATTTTGAGGTGCGGTATTTGTCGCTTACCGCGTTGCTCGATGTTATCTTTAGTTGAACGCAACAGCCGCCGTCATCTCGATGCTCACGCAGGGGTTCATGCGTGGCTGTGTGCAGAAGCCAACTCGCGTATTTCGGTTTAATTATTAATTTCGAATTAAGTTGTATCTCGCTCCATAGTAATTGCCATTCCATACATAGATAAATCGTCTTGGGACGTATGCATTTGCAGGTTACCTTTGTGCCGCAAAAGAGCCTTTTTCCACGATCCTTCCATCCTCGGCTTGTTCCCATTATTTATTATGTCTACCGATCTCTGAAGAAATAAGTTTGCAGCCAATGGGTAAAGAATGGGTAATAAAAAGGTAAAATTGAGACCTCATGAAAATCCTTTGATCGGGCGAATCAAGATTCATACAATGGGTAACGAATGGGTAATAAAAAGGTAAAAACTCAGTAGTGCAAGACAAGGCAGTTTGCGATATCAATGTGATAACGATGTGATCATGTGAGAAATTCAACAGATTGACTATCAAACGATTAATGAATTTTGAGACAATAAAAAAATAAACCGGGGAATGGGAGAATGGCAGAGCTTGGACCCGGCTAACCACTAAATAAAAAAAATGAAAAGAGTAGTAATTACCGGCCTTGGAGCCATAACACCTATCGGAAACGACGTCAGCGCTTATTGGGACGCTCTGCTCAGGGGAGTCAGTGGCGCCGCGATGATCACAAAGTTCAACACCGACAAATTCAAAACCAGGTTCGCCTGCGAGGTGAAAAACTTCGATCCGCTAAGCATTATAGAAAAAGCAGATGTTCGCAAATATGATCCGTTTACACAATATGCCTTGTTTGCAACAAATGAAGCCGTAAATCATGCGCAGATAAACTTTGACGAACTGAACAAAGACAGGATTGGGGTCATCTGGGCATCGGGCGACGGAGGTGCAACCACTTACGAAGAACAATACGGCGAATTTGCACAGGGCGATGGTACCCCCAGGTTTGGCCCCTTCTTTATCCCTAAGCGAATAACCAATATTGCATCTGGCGTCATTTCCATAAAATATGGGCTCAGGGGCGTTAACTATACTACCGTGTCAGCATGTTCGGCAAGTAATACGTCTATCATAGATGCGTTCAACTATATCAGGTGGGACAAGGCCGACATGATCATCACCGGCGGCTCGGAAGCGTCGATCACCCGTAGCTCCATCGGCGGCTTCAACGCCTCCAGGGCCATGTCCACAAACAACGACAACTACCTCACCGCCTCCCGGCCCTTCGATGCCACCCGCGATGGCATTGTGCTGGGCGAGGGCGCAGGCGCCCTGGTAGTTGAGAGCCTCGATCATGCCATAAAACGCGGCGCACCTATCCTGGCCGAAATAGTTGGCGGCGGACTGGCTGCCGATGCCTATCATCTTACAGGCACACACCCTGATGGTGCGGGTGCCTGTCTCGGCATGACGCTTGCTTTGGAAGAGGCTGGCATACTGCCGCAGCAGATCGATTATGTCAATGCCCATGCCACGTCCACCCCTACAGGCGATATAAGTGAACTGAGGGCGTTGGAAAAAATATTCGGGGTTAACCCTAATACATCGGTGAGCGCCACCAAATCCATGACGGGCCATTTGCTGGGTGCGGCAGGCGCGGTGGAAGCCATAGCATGCATTATGGCCTTGCGCGAGAACGTTGTTCCGCCTACCATCAACACCACCAGCGTGGAACCGGAGTTTGAGGGTAAGTTCGACCTGACCCTCGGAGCGCCAAAACATCGCACGGTAAACTATGCCATGAGCAACACCTTCGGTTTTGGCGGACATATCGCCACATCGATCTTCAGAAAGTTTGAGGGGTAATTGAGGGTCGGCAACTCATTTAGCGTTAAGCTGTTGTTGTATGGCGGCGATCGATTCCTTCAATACTTTTTTTACCTCGGCAAATGTAGTATCCGGGTGATTGTTCCAGTCCATGAGCCTGTGATGTTTCACTCGCCCCTGCCCGTATTTATCGATGATGCGCCTTACGATCTCCATGGCGGGCCGCCGGTGAATATATACCCCGGCTATATCCAAAGACGCTTTATACAGTGCGCAATACAGGCTATAGGTTGCGTTGGCAATATCGTCGTTGCATTCCCGGTCGTCATGCCTGTTCCACTTCGATGGATCAGACAAAATTACGTCCGCCCGCTCTACTATTTTGAGGTCAGTGGCGTCAAAGTGCAGCGCAGCATCCGCTTGTGCAAAAAGCGATAGCGGCACAAAGCAAATAAGTGCGAAAGCCAAAAATTTCACATGCCAAAACTAACTATTTCTCCAGCATCTTTTTCATACCATCCAGCACAGTACCCCAATTCTCCTTCATATGCTCCAGCTGTTTCTCATCATCAATATTGTCCTGCGATATGGTCACCCGGGTACCGCCACCCTCCGGCGCCACTTCGTATATCACGTTTGCGTAGTTCTCCGGCACATCTTCCTTGCCGCTCATCGAGCTGTAGTATGTGGTATGCAGCAATCGCTCCGGTTGAATATCTATGATCTTTCCCTTGTCCGTATAAGACTTGCCTTGCCACTCGCCTGTGTAGGTTATGTCGCTGCCCTTCTTCCAGTCAGAGGTGGTGTTGGTGCCAAAAAGATATTGCTTTATCATAGCCGGGTCCGTGAGCGCCTGCCAGGCCTTGCTCACCGGTGCGTTGATATTCACACTCGTTTTAGCGGTCAGTTTGTTTCCCATAATATCGTTTTTTCAAAAATAGATATAATAATTATGCCATACCCTTAACCAAAATATAATACAGGGCTGCCGATAATAATCGGGATCATTGTGTTTACAACCAAATAAGTGTATTTTAAAGGTCAGTTCTTTAATTACCTCTTAAAAACCAGATATATGGATAACAGCAGAAAATACGTAGCGCTCGTCACAGGCAGCACCGGCGGCTTAGGCACAGATATGTGCAAAAGGCTTGCTGATGACGGCTTTCATGTCATTGCAAATTACAACAGTGAGGAAAAAGCCATGAAGTGGAAGGAGAAGATGAAAGCAGAAGGCTACGAGTTCGACATGTACCAATGCGATGTTAGCGACTACAACGCAGTACACGACATGGTTCAGAAGGTGGAACAATCCGTAGGCCCGATAGACGTACTCGTGAACAACGCCGGTATTACGCGCGACGGTCAGTTCCGGAAGATGACGCCTGAGAATTGGGATGCAGTTATGAAGACAAACCTCTACAGTGTGTTCAACTGCACCCGCAATGTCATAAACCAGATGATGGAACGCCAGTATGGCCGCATCATAAACATCTCATCCGTGAATGGGCAGCGCGGACAGTTTGGCCAGGCCAACTACTCTGCGGCTAAAGCAGGTATGCACGGCTTCACAAAAACGCTGGCAATGGAAGTGGCCCGGAAGGGTATCACGGTCAATACCATTTCCCCCGGCTACATTGCCACAGACATGGTAATGGCGGTGCCGGAGGAGGTACGCAACAAGATCGTTGCAGAGATACCTGTGGGGCGTCTTGGTGGCACCGAAGAGATCGCGCACCTGGTATCATTCCTTGCATCGAAAGATGCAAGCTTTATTACAGGGGCCAACTATGCCATCAATGGTGGCCAGCACGTATACTAAGTATTCATTGACTTAAGAACGTATGGTAGTCACCGCAATAAATTTCTATAAATAATTTAGCCGTAATAGCTTGAAATTATTTTATGTGATTAATTTTATGCCTGATTCCCATTATGAGGCGCTGGTTCACTTTGCTGCTGCTGTCACTGCTGCCACTCTCTTTGTTTGCAAAAAAACAGGGGCGTGCCTATATTGACTCGCTTGTGCCCCGTTTGGCTTTGGCAAAAGAAGACACCGCTAAGGTAAAACTGATCGTGGCATTGGCGCAGGTCTATTGGGCTGTCAACCCCGATACGGGGATCATGTATGGGAATTCGGCACTCCAGCTTGCACAAAAACTCGACTGGAAAGAAGGCCTCGCCCGCAGCTACCATGTGCTTGCCACAAACTACGTGCTCAAGTCAGACTACTCCACTGCGCTGAATTATGATAAGATGGCGCTGGAGATTTATGAGGCGGCGAATAACAAGAAAGGTGTCGGCAGTGTTTATGGAAGCTATTGCGTCATTGGTATCTATCAAAGCGACTATCCTATGGCGCTCGACAACGGGTTCAAGGCAATGAAGATAACCGAAGAGTTGAAAGACAGGCTGGGTACTGCAAGAAACCTGACCAATATTGGCATCATATACGAAGACCAGGGAGACCATACCAAGGCCCTCGAGTATCATAACAAAGCGCTGAAAATTTATGAAGACATGAACGATAAGAACGGCCTGTCCATCGGGTTGTCAAACGTCGGGCTGGTATACAAAGAACAGAAAGATTACTCCCATGCACTTGAGTGCCAGTTGAAAGCCCTCAAGATCTGCGAGGAACTGGGGAATAAGAACATAATATCAAAAGTACTGGGTTATATCGGCGACATCTACAAACAGACACGCGACTACCCCATGGCGCTGGAATACCTGTTCAGCGCGGCCCGGATGGCAGAGGCGCTCGGCAACAAAGCAGGTATGG
>CAYNGS010000238.1:0-5323 GCA_964396625.1 uncultured Flavipsychrobacter sp. | reverse complement strand
CGATCAACGGGATGGATGTTCTGCAAAAGATAAAACAGGTCAACCCCAATATCCACGTCCTTTTCATTTCCAGTCATAAGGATATGAATATGGCAGTAAACGCTATCCAGAAAGGGGCATTCGACTATATATACAAAGGTGAAAAAGACCTCGATACCATAAGCGAGATAATAACCAAGATACTTACCATGCGTCAGTTTTATGCCAAGCTGCGCGATTTTGACTTGATATCGTAACTATTTAAGATTAAATGTTAATTAAATATAACAATTAAAATCATTTTTAAATAATAGTAATGCAAAATTTAGGAAGTTATGGATTTTTATTTAATTTTGCTAATAAATAGTTAAGGCAGAATTCATTGTCTTGCATTTATTCGTAGAAAAATGAAAAGAAATAACATCATAAATGCAATTGCGACCCTTGTAGTTATGATTGTATGCACAAATGGTTTACTGGCCCAGGCAACAGCAACTGCATCCGCATCCGCAACAGTTGTCGCGCCGATAGCAATGTCCAAAAATGTGAACATGAATTTTGGTAATGCTGCCGTGTCGGTAAGTTCAGGTGGTTCAGTGATACTGGCTCCAGTGGGCACACGCACCACTGCGGGCAGTGGTGTTACACTGCCCGCTACAGCGGGTACGGTGAGTGCTGCCAATTTCACAATTTCAGGTGCTCCCGGCTACACTTTCGCTATTACCTTGCCCTCTACGGCTACAATTGCGGGCCCGGGTGCTGCAACTATGACTGTTAGTTCTTTTACAAGTAGTCCGTCCGCCACAGGAACACTGAGCGGATCAGGTACCCAAACACTGACTGTAGGCGCAACGCTTGCTGTCAACCCGGCACAGGCGGCTGGAACATATACCAACGCGTCTGCTGTTCCCGTAACGGTGAATTACAACTAAATGCTTTCGAAAACGCGTTCATGCCACTGCGTTTTTAGCATCTGTTTATTATTTGTTTTGACTTAAACATGCAACTATACTTATGAGCATATCGGTACCACCTGTGAGACTTTCGAATCGCAAATTGCTTGCTGCTATCAGGTTACCAATGATTGCAGTAGCGTTGTTTTTTTCTTGTGTAGCCGCACATGCCCAGGGCGATCTGCTTATATCTCCGCTGCGTATTGTCTTTGAAGGATCAAAAAAATCTCAGGAGATAAATCTTGCCAACGTCGGCAAGGATACGGCCACCTATGTCATATCTGTTGTGGATATCAGGATGAACGAAGACGGCTCTTTCGAAAAGATAGATACTCCCGACGAGGGCCAGAAATTTGCCGGGCCTTTCCTTCGTTTCTTCCCGCGCAAGGTGACACTCGCGCCAAATGAAGCGCAGGTAGTAAAGATACAATTGATCAAAACTAACGAACTGACCGCAGGCGAATACCGCTCTCATCTGTACTTCAGGGCCGTACCCGACGAAAGGCCCCTTGGCGAGCGCCCGGCAAAAAAAGATACCGGCTCAATTTCTATTCAGCTTACACCCATTTTCGGCATCACTATTCCGTGCATTATCCGCATTGGCGACTACACTACCGATCTTGCGATTAGTGACTTATCCCTGACCACCGGCGCAAATGATGTGCCAATGATAAACATGGCGCTAAAGAGGATCGGGAACATGTCGGTGTATGGCGATATTAAAGTGGATTACGTGTCTCCCGGAGGTAAGACTACACAGGTGAAGCTTGTAAAAGGGGTCGGAATTTATACCCCGAAACTCGTTCGTCGGTTCTCTGCCCAACTTGATAATGATAATAAGGTGGACTATCACAAAGGGAAATTGCATGTCACTTATGTGATGCAGCTAAATGACAAATCGGTTAAAAACGTAGAAGCGGAATTGCCGCTGAAATAATAAAGAATATTAGGTGATACAAACTGGCAGCTCAAATAGAATCAAAACGAAGTCCCTCACAGGTACGAGAAGAACGGTGTTTTTTTTACTGTTGCTCATATTGGTTTCGGGCATCAGGGTCAATGCCAACACCTACTATTATGTAAGCGGCACCTACACGACAGCAGGCAGTTGGAACACGAATCCTGCTGGCGGCGGCACAGCGGCAACAGTTTTCACAAACTCGGCAGATGTTTGGATCATGTCCAATACCCAAACGCTAAGTTCAGCGTGGACTGTTGCTGGCCAGTTGCAGATCGGCAACGGAAGTACGGGCAACACAGTTACTATTTCCCACTCCATGACGGTAGGGACGCTTGTCGTGAACAATCTGGCTACCCTTGCATTGTCAACCAATCCGACATTTACAGGTTCCGGCATCACTGTCAATAATGGTGGTACGCTCAACCAGACCGTTGCCAGTACGGCAACATCACCAACCATGGCTGCTACGCAGGGCGCAACAAGCACTATTAATTTCGGAAGCACCACCGCCCATGTGTTGCCGGCCATCACTTTTGGCAATGTGACTTTTTCTAGTTCCAGCGCGAGTAGCGGATTTTCAACCGGTACAACTACAATAGCCGGAAATTTTTCCCAGACAGCCGGTACAGTCACGGTCAACAGCACCGCCAGTAGCACCGCCACGGTAAATATCGGCGGTACCTTCTCCCTCACTGGCACAGGCGCCATGATACTGTCAAGCGTAGCTACGGCGAGTGCCACAATAACGGTTTCCGGTACGACTACCATTAATTCGACCGTAACCACCGAAATAAGTTTTCAAACAGCGACCGCAACTACAGGCGTTTCCATTTTCCAGGCCAATGACGACGTTACAATTTCCGGAGGCACCACCAACATGGTCGATTGGGGCAAGGGTGCAATAACCGGCAATTATTTTGGATTGCAGGGCAATCTTACGATCGGCGGTGGAAAGCTCATGAATACGTCTTCGACAACGGTTAACGCCAAAGGATTTGTATTTAATGGCGATGGGACAACCCAGGTGCTGTCAAACACAAGTACAGGAGCAGTCGCAAGTACGGAGTGCTCGTATGTTGTCAACAACGGCGCATCAGTTCAGTTGTCTGCCAATCTCGCCTTGGGAACAGGTACCACAATTCACTCAGCCTTTACGGTCAGCAATGGCGGCACTTTAGACTGTTCAACCTATGTCATAAGCGGCGGCTCTACCAGCGGTGGCGGTGTCCTTGTAAACTCAGGCGGCACGTTGATTACCGCAAACACGGGGGGCATAAATTCTTCGGTAACCGCCACCGGGTCAACATTCAATGCAGGTGCCAATTATGTTTTCGATGGTGCTGCCGCGCAGGTTACCGGTACCAGTTTACCTGCGGCCTTTGTTAGTCCCGGCTCTGTTACCATTAATAACAGCCATGGGGTTACACTTTCTCAAAACACCTCATTTGCCACCGGCGATACAGTGAACCTGCAAAATGGCGCGTTTACACTGTCGCATACGCTGACCATGAACGCCGGTTCGTATATACAGCGTGACAATGGAACCTTCAGCGCTGCACCAACCTTCGGAGGGGCCGTGAACGTTGTATATACAGATCTGGGCACCAATGCCTCGGCCGTTACTACAGATGTGGAATTGCCGACATCCGCCACCGCACTCAATACCCTCACCGTCAATAAATATTCGAGTGGTGGTACTATAACATTGAAGTCGGGCATCGCCCCCACGGTGAATGGTGCGCTGACGCTGACAAGTGGTGTGCTCAATGCCGCTACCTATAATAATAGTGTCGTACTAAAAGGCAACTGGACAAACAATTCAGATACAGCAGCCTTTGTACCCGGCACCGGTACTGCTACCTTAAGCGGAGCTGCTGCCCAGGTGATCGGTGGCTCAATGCCCACAATATTTAACAATGTTTCGATCAGCAATACCAGTGGAGGCGTCAGTCTTGGTGTGGATGGGAATACCATAAACGGCACCCTCACGCTAACGACCGGGATATTGTCTGCAGGTTCATACGACTTAAATATCAGCGGAGCATGGACTAACAACGAAGCAACAACTGCTTTTTCCGCCGGTACCGGCATGGTCATATTCAACGGAGCCGCCGCACAAACGATCAATGGCTCTTTCGCTTCATCGTTTCATGACCTTTCCGTTACGAATACAAGTGCCGCTGTTGCTGTAAACACGAATATAAACGTCTCGGGCACGTTGAGCGTTATTGGGGTTGGTTCAGTTTTGTCGCCCGCAGCCACCGTAGTAATTAATAATGCAGCCGCGGCAGGAACTATCTCAGGCACGGGTTCAATTCAGGTCACCCGGATCACCGCCACAGCCGATTATGTTAACCAGTATAAGTTCTCTACAAATACATTAACTGGCTTACAGGTCGACTATGCCGGAGCTGGTGCCCAGACCATTAGTAGTACCGTTGGCAGCTACGGACAGCTCAAAACCAGTACCGGTGGCACGAAAACACTCGCTGGTGCTGTGACTGTCGCCGGTGACCTCATTATCGCTTCAGGAACCACGCTCGATGTCACTGCCAGCAACTATCAGCTCAATGTCGGTGGCAGTTGGACAAACAATGGCACTTTCAATTCACAGAGCGGCGCAGTTTATATGACGGGTACCACTACTGGTTTGACTCTTTCCGGAAATATGACAGGCGCCAGTAAATTTTACAATCTGGTTTTCCTCGGTGGCGCCGGCGCACAATGGTCGTTTGGAACCAACAAAGTTGAAGTAGCCAGCACTTTCAACATAAGCACCGGTTCCGTAACATCCACTTCCGATACCCTTACAGTACATGGTAATTGGTACAATGGCGGCACATTTAATAATAATGGCGGCACGGTAATGTTCAGTCAAACGCTCCCTTCGTTAGTTATAAATGGAACTACCGGAGGGTTGGTCGGAACTAATAAATTTAATCACCTGGTCTTCACCGGAAGCGGTGGCGCCTGGTCCTTCTCACTTGGCGCGGCGGACGTAGCGGGCAATTTTATCATAAGCGCCGGTTCTACGGTAACGGCTCCGTCCGGCACTTTGCAGGTTGCCGGTAACTGGACCAATAATGGTACGTTTACCCACAATAACGGTACCGTGGCTTTTAATAAAACAGGCGCACAAACGATCAGCGGGCCTGCAACGGCTTTCAATAATCTTACTGTCGGGTCTTCAAGCGTCACTACCATCAGCTCGTCAGGTCATACAGTAAAGGGTATCCTTTTATGCAACGACACCTTAAATGCTAATGGCAATCTGTCACTGCTTTCCACTTCTGCTCAGACTGCGCTCATTGATGGCAGTGGTTCGGGCGATGTACTGGGCAATCTTACCATGCAGTGTTATATCGACTCTGGCTACGGCTATAAATACATAAGCTCTCCGTTTGCTGCGGCTACGCTTAGTGGTTTATCC
>CAYNGS010000237.1:0-5325 GCA_964396625.1 uncultured Flavipsychrobacter sp. | reverse complement strand
TTACCGCGAGGCATATGTAGAGGGCAATTACCAGGGCCTAAAATCCTGGATATTCCAGGGCGGCGCTCAATACCTCGAGTACAATGCATTGATCTATCAGAATGCACCTGCCCATGGCGCTCATCCGATAATATACGCCGTTACCCCGTTTGCAGAGATCACTTACCGTTTTACGGAGCGGAAGTCATTGCGCGCGGAAATACAATATATGGATACGAAAGAAGATTACGGATCGTGGGCGTTTGTACTGCTGGAATATGATTTTGCACCAATGTGGTCAGTATCGGCGTCAGACATGTACAATACTTCGATCAATAAAAACTCAGACAATCCGAATTTTGACGATCCCGGTTTCAGCACCAAAAAGGCCAATAACTACTATAACTTTTACGTCGCCTATACCAAAGGACCCCACCGCTTCTCAATTGCCTATGTGAAGCAGGTTGATGGTATTAACTGCTCAGGGGGCGTTTGCCGTTACGAACCTGCATTCAGTGGCGTGAAGGCTACGATCACTACGAGTTTTTAACAGATCGCGATATTTAAGTGTTATCAGGGCCCAGTATACTGGGCCCTGATATTTTTGGCATAGTTTGTAATACTTTTGCTTTTTGTTGCTATGCTCAAAACAGACTTTCTCATTATTGGTTCCGGTATTGCCGGATTGACTTTCGCCGTCAAAACGGCCCGTCGTTTTCCCGACAAGACGATAACCATACTGACCAAAGCCAATACAGACGAAACCAATACAAAGTATGCCCAGGGTGGCATAGCTGTGGTAAATGATCTGGAGCACGACAGCTTTCAAAAGCATATTGAAGACACATTAATAGCCGGCGACGGGCTGTGCAATGAACGAATTGTAGATATTGTGGTGAAAGAGGGGCCGCAGCGTGTGAACGAAATAATTGAATGGGGCGCGAAATTCGACAAAGACAGCGAGGGCGATTACATGCGTGGCAAGGAAGGAGGCCACTCCGAATTTCGAATACTGCATCACAAAGATATAACCGGATTTGAAATAGAGCGTGCGCTGGTAGAGGAGACAAAGAAGCATGACAATATCCGCATACACAATCATTGGTTCGTACTCGACATTATCACCCAGCACCATCTTGGCTACCTCGTCACAAAATCCACACCGGATATTACTTGCTACGGCGTCTATGCACTGAACCTGCAGAATAATAATATAGAGAAGATACTGGCGCGATGCACGCTCATGGCTTCGGGTGGGGTAGGGCAAGCCTATCGTACCACCACCAATCCACGCATAGCTACAGGCGATGGTATAGCTATGGCATATCGCGCAAAGGGCAGGATAGAAAATATGGAGTTCATCCAGTTTCATCCCACGGCTCTGTACGAGGCAGGTGTGAGTCCGTCATTCCTGATAACCGAGGCCGTGAGAGGTGACGGTGGTGTGCTTCGAAATAAAAATGGTGAGGCTTTCATGAGTGGCTATGATGTCAGGGCAGATCTCGCGCCACGCGATGTGGTAGCTCGCGCCATAGATAGCGAAATGAAGCGCACCGGTACCGAATATGTATATCTAGATTGCCGGGCCATGGACCATGAGAAGTTCCTGGCTCATTTCCCCAATATATATGCGAAGTGTAAAAGCATCGGCATCGATATATTCGAACATATGATACCGGTAGCGCCTGCTGCGCATTATTGCTGCGGTGGCATTAAAACGGATGAGATGGGCAGGTCTTCTATCATAAATCTGTATGCCTGTGGTGAATGCTCCAGCACCGGACTACATGGTGCCAACCGGCTCGCTTCGAACTCCCTGCTCGAGGCGCTGGTATTTGCCCATCGCTGCGCTGAGGACATGGCGGTGCGGATCGGCGACATTGCTTTCAATGACGAGGTTCCTGATTGGAATGCCTCCGGAACCAACCACCCTAAAGAAATGATCCTCATCACGCAGAGTCTTAAGGAACTGCAGCAGATAATGAGCGACTATGTAGGCATTGTGCGCAACGATATTCGCCTGAACCGCGCAATGAACCGCATAGACCTCATCCACAACGAAACGGAAGATTTGTACAAATCTTCTACACTGTCCCCGCAGTTGTGCGAGCTCCGCAATTTGATAACCATTGGCTACCTCATCGTAAAAGGGGCTCAGTTTCGTAAGGAAAGCAGGGGGTTGCATTATAACACCGACTATCCGAAAAAAAGTGCTCTGCTGCAGCAGGTGGTGCTGTAGCATTCGGTATTGGACTGGCTTTACATACGATCACTTATTTATAGGCCTCAAGGCAAAGGTCGTCCACGAGGATATCTGTTTTGCACGTATTCCAGATATACAATTTCAATTCCTCCCCGTCGCGAAGATTTTTAGGTATGGCAGCAAAGTAATAAACGTAGCCCCATTTGTACGCGTCATTATGCTCAAGTGCGTAATCGGAGTCGTGCTTCCAGTCGCCGATTTTATTCTCAATTTTGCAGCCTTTCCAGAATGAGTTGTCGGCATTAGACAAAACCAGTACGTGTTTGAAATAGCCTCTTGGATCGGTATACAAAAACCGACCGCTGCATTTGAACCATTTAGCATCTCTACATTTTTGCCTGTCGTATTTTACGCTGATACCGTCCATATACTCATCGGTGCCCATGTGGTATAAATACTTACTGCCAAAAACCACGTCGCTAATATAATGCTCGGATATGGAGTCGTCAAAGTTGTCACAACGCAAGGTATATACCTTGGTGATTTTTGAAGTGTCTGGCTGTAACTCCTGCACATCTTTTACAACCATGTCATTGTAGTTCAGATGCGTCTTATAGAGAATGTCAACATTATAAATGAAGCTTGATTCGTCGCTGAATAACATTCCTTTGGCCTGCTGCATACTGAATGATAAATTGATGGAGATAAAGAACAGGCACACCAGCGCGAGAAACGATTTTACTAAGTGGCCTCTCTCAGAGATCATATGCACAAATGCAGTCAACGGTATGGCCAGCAGGCAGTAAATATTTATCATCGGTCTTGACCCGAATCCATTGACATAGCTGTAGCAATACCACGAATAGATGACATAGATATAGACGGGGAAAAAGAAAAAAATACACCACGACCATGTCCTGAAATATTTGTAGAGCAACACGCCTAAAACAGCGCCTGCCATGATCGGCGAATACGGCAGCCAGCCATTTGAAAATGAGAATAATCCGTCGATTATGTGCGGATGCTTCCAGGTAAATGATTGCGTGCCGTAGCTGTAATAGAAATAACTGCCGGCATATCTTTTCCAGTAAAATAGTTGCGGTATTATCGGCAGTACGAATGCGATCGCAAATTGTATAACACTGTAAATATTGTCACGAAGAAAACTGACTTTCTTACGAAGTGTCTCCATACCGTATACATCATACAGGAATGGAATAGCCAGGCATAAAATATCCGACGGTCTTATAAGGGTAATAAGGCCGGCTGTAAATCCCGCAGCCCAAAAAAATCCTGCCTTGGGTCGCCTGTGCAGTAGGATGGTTAGATATATGAGCAGCCCATACAGAAAAAACAGCGGCACATGCGACATCCCCGCCTGGAAGACAGCAGAGTAAAACAGGTTCGAAGCCAAAAAGGTCAATAGCACACCAATGACCGCTTCTGTTTCGGTAAAATAATTGCTCAGGATCTTATAGAGGAGTATTAGTCCAAGCAAAGCGTAGACCAGCGAACACAGTTTTAAGGCGATGTTATAACTTGCCGAGTAACCATTTGCTTGCCCCCCTGCGATTTTTTCATAAGCGTGAGCAAGAAAAAAAAATGGCGCCTCCATAAGTGCGATACCATAAGTATATTGATCTGCTGTATAGCCTTTCGGTGTCTTCATCTGGATGTTCTTTACCGACCATTGTACAAGGTAATGTATCCCCTTATCCTCCGGCAGTCGCTCCAGATGCTCGTGATTGTGATAAATGAACGTAGATGGGAGATACATATAATACCCCAGCGCATCGCTGTGTATAGACCATATTTTAGCGCCATAGAACAGGAATATGTAAGCTGTTATAACAACGGCCAACAGCAGCATGATCTTATTTGTTTTCTTTTGCGGCATCTGTTATCACTTATACAATTCCAGGCAAACGTTGCTCAAGTACAGTTCTAGTCTATCAGTATTATCGATCGACAATTTTATCGAATCACCCTTCTGCAGGTTCTTCGGTATTTTTACAAAGTAATAAACATATCCCCATTCCCCGGTTTTAAAATGATCGAGCCTTAGCTCATCGCGGTCCGTGTTTTTATCCCAATAATCTATCTTATTCTCTATCGTACAAGCTCTCCATAGCTTATTGCCGCTACTGATCACCAGCAAATGCTTGTAGTAGCCGGGCGGCTGCGGATACATGAACATACCGCTGCACTTAAACCACCTGGCATTTTCAAATAATTTCTTATCGTAAGCCACCGAGACAGATTGATGATGGTCTTCACGCTGCATCTTGTATACAAATCGCCCGCCGAATAATGTATCTTTTACATAATGCTCCGAAGTTGAATCTCCATAATTTTCGCAGCCCAGCGTACCGGTTTTCCTGATGTCAGCAGTGTCCGGTTGCCATGCCCAGGTATCCTTTACCACCAGGTCGTTATACCGCAGATGCATGCGAAACAGCATTTGCAAGTTGAACTTGATGTTCGATACCGGGCTCACCAATATACCCCTTGCCTCCTGCATACTGTAGCTGATATTCACGGCAATAAAAAACAGGAATAATACACGGAACGCCGCCTTCACGAGCGTCCGTTGCTTCCCTATAAATGCCACTACTGCAGCAAAGGGTAGGGCGAGCAGCGGATACAAATGTATCATCGGTCGCGAACCTAGTCCGTTAAGATAATTGTAGCAATACCAGGAATAAATGACATAGACATACAGCGCAAAGACTATCCAGGTGGCAAGTGCCCACTTTCTCAGCGGTTTGAAAAAAAACATTCCCGCAACTGCAAATATCATCATCGGCGAGTAGGGCAGCCAGCCGTTCGAAAAGTAGAACAACCCTTCTATTATATGAGGATGCAGCCAATCAAACGACTGGCTCCCGTAACTGTAAAAAAAATAGTCGCCGGTCAGTAATTTCCAGTACACAAGCTGCGGAATGATAGGGACGATAAATGCAATAACCATCAGGCCGACACCGCTGCCATGCTGCCTGATAAAACCGATCTTCTCGCGTGCTGTTTCTTTACTGCACACACCATACAACAGTGGGATCAGGAGGCACAATATATCAGATGGCCGGATAATGGTGATCATTCCGGCGGTAAGCCCTATCGCGATAAACAGGGCGCGCCTCGGG
>CAYNGS010000236.1:0-5336 GCA_964396625.1 uncultured Flavipsychrobacter sp. | reverse complement strand
GGATAGAACGGAAATGAACTGATGGCAGCAATCGCATCAGCTACCATATTTTTTCCGGGGATTGCGTCGTGTGTGAAATATGGAGTGAACAAAAATCTCTTTTTTCTTTGTCTCAACTCTGTATATAATGAGATATGGAAAGACCTCTACAATCGACTCCCTGTATAAATTTGTGCGCTGAACTCCTTTGAACGGAGTAACTTCAATTTGTTCTATTTTATTAAAAATTGCTTCTTTAAACCGATCTCCCAGACCCGGCAACTTATCTTCATACCACTCCCATGCCTCCCTCAGTTCTTTTAACGCTCTTTCGGAAAGGATTGAAGTATAAACCACTTACTATTTCTTTTTTACCCTCAATTTGCTGATCGATTCATTGGCTTCCGCTATCGTATATCCTTTAGTTTTACCATTGCTCCAGTCTTTGTATTCGGCATCGAGCTTCTTGACAAAGTCGTTATCTTCCCACCAGGCCAACTCGTCATTTATTTCGTTTTCAAGCATTGTGTAAATCGCCTTTATTTTTTTGTCGTCGGCAATACGGATATAATCATATAATTTGTCCCTTATCTCTGCAGTTTTCATACTTGTCCTTTAATACAAATTTAATTATTCCGGCTCATTTTGCCAATGGCATCGATCCATGTTTCGAACAGCCTGTTCTCAACGTCGCACATGTCTGCAGCCAGTTGCTGCCACTGCGGGTGAAATGTCTCGAGCATACGCTGCATCTCGGCCAGGTGGCCTTCTTCTTCAGCAATGATCGACTTAACGTTCACCTTAGAGCTGCGCCTGGTGAGGGCTTCCTGGTATATACCATAAAGCATATCAGCCCTTACTTCTATAGCATAAGTGACCAGGAGATATGCACCATGCTTTAAGGCGCGGCCTTCAAGTCCCAGCTTGTTCTTCAGATAGCGGCATGCCTCCACATCCAGCATATTCAGGTAGTGGTGACTTTCTACCGGGGCCAGTAGGTAGGGATATGAATAGTCAGGGCAGGCATCCTTCGCCAGTTTACCGATCTGTTTTTTCAGGTAGTAGGCATGCCGCGCCTCTTCGGCCGCGTGTTTCAGTACGATTATGTTAGTGCTAACCGGGTGCTCATATTTCGATATTTTGCGCGCACCGGTATTTTCCATCATAGAAAGGCTGTTGAGCCATTTTACGTGCATATCATCGGAGCCTACGATCTTGTCGACTACCCTGCTCAGTCTCTCTTCTTGTTTCATTGCGGCAAATTTAGCGTTTTACCCGCATACGCGTCAAATGTCAGGAAGTGACCGACCTGTTGAGCTGCATCAGCAACTCAGTTATGCATCTATAGATGTAGTCGAGCTCTGTATTGCTGGTACAATAGGGAGGTATAAGATAAATAATATTGCCAATGGGACGCATAATTATCTTTCGCTTGAGAAAGAAATTATAAAGCATGTCGCGCATATGGCTGTGATATGTGGGCGTATCTGTTTTTAATTCTATAGCCAGGATGGTTCCGGTTTGCCTTACATCGGCAACCGCCTTATGCGTTTTGACAGACTGGGCAAATGCGACATGGGCGCCAGCTATCTGCTGCCTTCTTTCGCTGCAACCACTCTGCAACAACAGGTCGAGGCTTGCGAGTGCAGCGGTGCAGGCAATAGGGTTGGCTGTAAATGAATGACCATGATACAACATCTTATTGCGGTCATCGTCATAAAATGCATTAAAAATATCAATGGTGCAGGCCGTAACACCCAATGGCATTGCTCCACCGGTAAGCCCTTTCGACAGGCAAATAATGTCGGGCCGCGTACTGATCTGCTCACAGGCAAACAGCGGACCCGTTCGTCCGAATCCGGTCATCACTTCATCGGCAATGATGAGCGCATCATATCGTTTACATAGTTGGAAGTATTTTTCGACCGCGGCGGCGGGATACATTTGCATGCCTGCAGAGCCCTGCACCAGGGGCTCGACTATGAATGCCGCAACATCTCCACCCTGTAAAACCTCTTCGAGCGCCGCAAAACTTTTCTCCTCGTGCCCGGAATATGGAAACGGAATAAATTCCACATCAAAAAGGAGATCGGTGAAGGCTTCTGTAAAAACACTTCTGCCGCTCACTGCCATTGCACCAAACGTATCGCCATGATAGGCATGCTGCAACGCCACCAGTTTTTTTCTGTTTACCTCTTTGTTCTTCCAGTATTGCAGCGCCATTTTTAAAGCGACTTCAACCGCGGTAGAACCATTGTCTGAGTAAAATATCTTTTTCATTTCACCCGGCAGTATGCCGAGCAGCCGCTCGGCAAGCCGCACCGCCGGCTCGTGGGTAAAACCCGCAAAAATGCTGTGCTCCAGCACCGACATCTGATCGCTCACTTTTTGGGCTATATACGGATGCGCATGCCCATGCAGATTGACCCACCACGACGAGATCGCATCTATGTAACGAACACCGTCTTCGTCCTCCAGGTACACGCCATCGCCCTTCACGATGGCTATAGCTTCCGGCCATATCTTCATCGGAGTGTACGGATGCCAGATGACGTCCCGGTCCCTTTCTTTAATTGTTGTCATTTATACCAAAAGTAAATAGTCAGAACCAAAAAGCCTGATTGTTTTCAGTCAGTTTTTGCTTCAATCTGTCCGCATATGCAGCAATGGTATGATTATCAAGAGTTTCAAAATGCGGCACCCTGGCTATTATTTTCGTCTTGCCATATTGCTTTATGAATGACTCCGACTGCTTGTTTGCATTTCCATTCATTACGATCCCTAACAGGGGTATGCCCCTGGCACTCAGCACTTCTATACTCATTAGCGTGTGGTTGATACTGCCGAGATAATTTTGAGCAACTAAAATTGCCGGGAGACGGTAATAGTCCACAAAATCGGCCATAGTGGTGGTTGCCGACATTGGCGATAGTATGCCACCGGCCGTTTCGACAAGCAATGTCCTGCGCGTTTTCGGCCATTCAAACTTTCTGAAGTCTATCTCCACTCCGTCAATGATTGCTGCGGCGTGTGGCGACATGGGCTCGCTGAGCAGTATTGCTTCCTCATGCACACGCCGTCCACCGTCGGTGAGTAAACTTTCCACACTAATCACATCTCGCTCGTCTATTCCTGCCTGCACCGGCTTCCAGTAGTCTGCGCCTATCGCCTCTGCAATTACCGCTGATACGATCGTCTTGCCTATGCCTGTATGGATACCGAGTATCGCTATTGATCTGCTCATTAATTAAGGTCTGTTTATAAAATTTTCATCGAAAATTGCGTCCCGCAAAGTTTATCACTTTTTTCTCTGCGTATATGAAAAAAGAACTTTTACAATTTAAATTATCCTTATAACCGTTTAATAATCATATTCTTGTTTTAAATTAATCTATTGTATTTATGCCCATTTGATTATTTGCACTAAATTTATAATCTTTATTACCAAAATCATTTCACAAGTGAATAAATTATTTCTTTTCTTATTGCTTTTCATGCCTGCAGTACTGTTTGCACAGGACCGGGCTACGATATCAAAGATGCAGGATTATGCCCGGTCGGTTGAATCTGAAACGGGCACATTGAAATCCCTTGAAGGCCGTGGCGACAAAAAAGGAATGGCCCATGCAAATGGCGTCCTGGGGAGCCTGTATCTTGAAATTGCGAAGCTACCCTTCGACAATGTGCAGCAATTCGGATCTGTGACAACAGACAAGAAGACGAATCTCAACAAAGCTATCGAGTATTCCAACAAATCGGCGGACCTGAGCGAAGAGGTGGGCGACGCCGACCAGTTGAAGTCGGCCTACAAAACACTTTATGCTGCTCAGAAAATGGCAGGCAACGTGGGCGATGCAACGACGACCTATGGAAAGATACTGGCGCTGAAACACACAATTCTAAACCCAAAAAAGGCAAAAGAAATTGAGCACAAGCAACTGGAATACGAGTTCGGCAAACGCGAAGATTCGATTCGCCACCAAAAGGAACTGGCTGAAGAGCGTATAAAGGATCAGGCGAAGATACTGGCACAGCAGCAGCAGCAACTGGCGGCCTCGAGCCAGACATTGACCGCCGCACAAAAAGAAAAAGAAGATGTGGCCAATGCGCTGAAAAAGACACAGACCGATCTGAGTATGGAGAAGACCAGCTCAGAAGAAAAGACCCGGCAACTGACGCAGGCAGAGGCAGAGGCTGCCCTGCAGACGGCCAACCTGCAACTGCAGCAGAGCGAGTTGCAGTTGCAGCAAAGCAAGCTGCAATTGCAGCAGAATGAGTTGAAAATGAAGGACGAGGTCCTTGAACAGCGCAAAAAAGAGCGCTATTTATACATGGCAGGACTGGGTGTTCTGCTTGCATTTTCGCTCCTCGTGTACCGCAACTACAAAATGCAAAAAAAGGCGAACCTTGCAGTACTGCATGAAAAGAAGCGCTCTGAAGAACTTTTGTTGAATATACTTACGGCCGAGGTAGCCTCTGAGCTAATGCAAAAAGGATTTGCCGATGCCAAGCACTTTTATGATGTGACCGTATTGTTCACCGACTTTGTCAATTTTACAACTGTGGCCGAATCGATGTCGCCGCAGCAGCTTGTGGGCGAACTGCATGTCTGTTTTAAGGCGTTCGACGTGATCCTGAGCAAGTACCGCATCGAGAAGATAAAAACCGTGGGTGATGCGTACCTGGCGGTGTCCGGCCTGCCGGGCTCAAATCCCAATCATGCCACAGACATTGCTGCAGCGGCGATAGAGATCAGGGACTTTATAACAAGCAGGAAAAAAGAACTCGGCAGCGCATCCTTCGGTGTAAGGATAGGAATAAACAGCGGAAACGTGGTTGCAGGTATCGTGGGCCTCAGAAAATTCTCTTACGATATTTGGGGCGACACGGTAAATATTGCCGCACGTATGGAGCAGAACTGCGAAGAAGGCAAGATCAATATCTCAGACAGTACTTACCAGCTTGTAAAAGAAAAGTATGCGTGCGAGTACAGGGGCAAGATAGAAGCTAAGAATAAGGGCGGTATAGATATGTACTACCTGAATGTAGCTTCAAATGCAAGCCGTTAGTTTCCCAGGATTACGAACAGGTCGTCGATCTGCTGACGTGTATTAAACGTATGCAGACATATTCTAAGCCTTTCCATGCCCAATGGCACAGTGGGGTGAAGGATGGGATTTATCTGAAGACCGGCCGATTGCAGTTTTGACGCAAGTTGCCTACACCTTTCATTGTCGCCAACGACGAGCGCCTGTATCTGGCTGTTGCTTTCCTTCCAGCCCTCACTTCCCGATCGGGATATCGTGCCCCTGAAATGAGCAACCAGTTCGTGCAGCGGTTGATTGGTAAACGAATGT
>CAYNGS010000235.1:0-5352 GCA_964396625.1 uncultured Flavipsychrobacter sp. | reverse complement strand
TCATTTGAAGTGACCGCACCAAAATATGTGCATCTCAACTTTGTGATGAAGGGCCTCGACACTGAATGGATAAAACAAACTAAGGAAGAAGGCGCCAATACCATTACCTACAAATTCACCGCGGCTAATGTTCCTGCTTATAAAGATTATGACAATGTACCATCAATGTCCTACTACCTTCCGCACGTTATTCCCTACATCACCTCGTACAAATTTTCTGATGGGCACAAGAACGTGGAGATGCTCAGCGATCCTGACCATCTTTACAAATACCTGTATAAGTACGTCAGGAATGTAAATATGAAGGACGATACAATGCTCGATAATACCGTAGCGCGGATCACGCAGGATGATAAATCGCAAAAAGACAAAGCAGCACATATTTACCGCTGGGTGCAGGATAATATGCACTACATCGCATTCGAGCAGGGGCTTGAAGGTTTTGTGCCCCGTGAGGCATCAGTGGTGCTGAAGAGAAAATTTGGCGACTGCAAAGATATGGCCAGCGTGCTGGTGGCGATGTGCCGCCAGGCAGGGCTGGAAGCCCACTACACATGGGTCGGCACGCGGGAGAAACCTTATAACAACGAAGAAACACCGCTACCATTGGTCAATAACCACATGATCTGCGTTTTGAAACTTGGAGACGAGTGGTTGTTTATGGACGGTACCCATCCGTTCATCCCCTTTGGACAGATACCGGAGCATATACAGGGCAAGGAGGCGATGATAGCCATAGACGACAAGAACTATAAGATAGTTACTATCCCGATCACTGCAGCAGACAAGAACGTCACTACCGACAGCACTTTCATGACCATAACAGACAGAAAGGTTGACGGCTCGCTGAAAATAAACTATACAGGGTACAAGGCATGGGACATTGGCGTATCTATGATGTACAATAAAAATAAAGATTGGGATAAAATTGTTAAGGGACTAACCAGCAGAGGCTCTAACAAATACACACAAAAGAAGAATGTGGTTTATACGGGAAAGATCCCCGATAAGTATGCGACTATAGACGCTGATTTTACCATCGACGATTATGTGCAAAAAGCGGGGAAGCAATACTTTGTGAACATGAATGTTAAGCGCACTTTTGCCGATAAGCATATTGACACTGCAGGCCGCAACGTGGCCAATTATTACGACTACAGGCAAAGGATACAAGAGGTAGTGGTGCTTGAAATTCCCAAAGGGATGAAGGTGACGCACATTCCGGATACCGCGCAAGGATCTGCTGACGGGCTGTGGAGCTATAAAATATCATACAGGAAAGACAAGGATAAAATAACACTCACCAAGGAGTATGAACTGAATACCATAGCTGCCAGCCCAAAACAATTTGCCGACAATAATAAAATGGTTGACGACCTGACAAAATACTATAGGGAATCAGTAGTGCTAACTGCCAATAAATAAACGACCGATGAAAAAAATTACCGTATTACTTTTTATATGCTCTGCCGCGGCTATATCCGTTTCGGCTCAAAAGAAATTATCGTTTAAGCCGAAGTATGTGGAATGGGAGGAAAAACCTGTGGTGCATAATGTACCGAGGGAATATGCCAATGAGCCGGCCATTATACTGCAGCAAGAGGTGAGCAGGGACTACCGCTACGAGGGCCATCACATAAACGTGTACTATACGGTGCACAGGGTAGTGAAGGTGCTGGACGACAAAGGCATAGAAATGTATAATAAGGTGGCAATACCTGTGAACCCGGACACCAGGGTTCCTTCCATCAAAGCCCGCACCATACTGCCAAACGGCAAAGTACGCGACATTGCCAAAGACATGATCAAAGTGACCAGGAACGAAAACGGCCAGAATGAGATCGTGTTCGCCATGGAGGGAGTTGAGAAAAATGCGGAGATAGAGGTACTACTGAAAGAAATCAGGCCGTTGTCCTTTTTCGGCTCAGAGGAGTTTCAGTTTGAGGTACCGGTATTGAGTGCGCGTTTCGATATGTCTTACCCGCGTGAGCTTGTCTTCGAAGAGAAAGGATATAATGGCTTCCCCACGGTCAGGGACACCCTGCTGAACAACCGCCGTCACATCACTGCAGTAGCGTCAGATATACCCGCGCTGCATTCAGAACCACATAGCTTCTACAATGTATACAGGATGCGGGCAGAGTATCGCATTCATAATTTCATAGATGAAAATGAGAATGACAATTCGAAGGTCTATACGTGGGACGACCTTGCGCGCAAAATGTATGAGGAGCATTACAAAATAACTGACAAGGAGAGAGCTGTTGTAAACAAATACCTGACGACACTCGGCGTTCATGCAAACGGAGACGAGGCCGAAAACATTCGCAAAATAGAAGATGGCATAAAAAGCAATATCGTTTTGTACGCCGATATGGATGAGGACAATGCAGATGTGCTGGACAGTGTCGTTGCCAATCGCGCTGCAACGCCTTCGGGATGTGTAAAATTATTTGCTGCCTGCTTTACCCAGGCAGGGGTGAACTACGAACTTGGCATGGCGGGTGACCGCCGCGAGCATAAGTTTGACAATAAGTTTGAGAACTGGGGCAATATGGAATATTATGTTTTCTATTTCCCGGGGCTAAAAAATTTCCTGTCGCCAACAAGTGTTTACTATCGCTACCCGATGGTACCTGACGCTATCCTTACCGCGAAAGGTATTTTTTGCACCATACCTCCGAAAGGAGACCTCATCGGCGGTGTGTCTGAAGTGAAAACCATCACACCACCTGCTGCCACAGACAACCAGGACAATATTGCTGCAGGTGTTTCCTTCACCGATGACATGAACGCAATGGTTGACGTGTCTTATTCCTATACCGGCTACAACGCCACAGACCTGAGAAAAGAAATAGCCACACAAACCAAGGAAAAGGAAAAGGACCTCGTAAAGAAGATCGTAACTTTTGCCGAAAAGCCGGAACACATTGTAAAGTACACGATCTCGAACGAGGCTATCGAAAACGCTTACAAGAACACGCCGCTTGAAATAACCGCTACTATGAGCACGTCCGGATTGGTGGAAAAAGCGGGAAAACAATATCTTTTTAAAATAGGCGAAATACTCGGTCCGCAGGACGAACTGTACAATGACAAGGAACGCATATTGCCGGTAGACCTTGCCTATCCGCACTCGCTGAACCGCACCATTACGATAAACATACCAAAGGGCTATAAGGTAATGAATCCGGAAGCCATCAAAATGAAATCGGATTTTGTAGATAAAAAGATGAGGCCGGTTATCGGTTTCAGCTCTGACTATACACTGAAGACAGACAAGAAAAACGGCGATAAGCTTGTTGTGACGATCACCGAGTTCTATTCACAGATACATTTCCCAACCGCGGATTATGAGCGGTATCGGGAGGTTGTGAACTCTGCTGCCGATTTCAATAAGGTATCGCTGGTATTAGCTAAGAAGGGGTAAACTCACACGCACAGAGCATTTATGCATTGCTCAGCAATCAGAATCTAAAATTGGAGCGCTCTCAAAAAAGAGCGCTCCAATTTTTTGGAAAAAGCCCTAAAACAGCTTAATCGTGAAGCCGGGGAATATCTGTTTAAAGTTGTCGGTGAATATGATTTCGGGGACAATGTTGAACCGGGGCATTACCTGCAGATCGGTAAATACTTTGAACGTATTGTTGGTGAAGTAGCCTCCTTTCTGGTATACGAGATAGCCAATGCCAAACGAGCATTTTTTCCCTAACCACCTGTTCATGTTGGCATCATAAACGCTGCCGATGTCTACATTTACAAACCAATTATAATTCACCACGTTTTGCCCGCCTTCATTCTTACTGAAAAAATAGTAAGGCGATACAAACACTCTAAGGAAATCCATGTCCTCGCCACGTGCATAGTCATTGTACTGGATCCCGGCGTCGCCCGTCGGCGTAACAGTATTTCTTACCAGCCCCGCTCCCAGATTGGCATTGACACTGACGAAGCGGCTCTTGTGCTTGAACCTGTAAGTATCGTATTCATTGTCTATCAGCCAGTCATAGCGCTGAAATCCGTACCTGCCGCTATAATATGGGTTGTAAACAACGGAAATAGGATTGCTGTAAATATTCTTCCGCGCCCGTTTGGACTGGGAGCCCTTTTCCAACGTGTCAACAATGTGATTGAGCACTTTGTCGGCAAGTATTTTGTCAATGTCATAATAGTTGCCGATGAGAAATGTAGCCTGGATGGTGTAAGGGATCATGCAGGGAGCATTTTTTCGCCGCGCGATGCCGGGCTTTGATTTCTGAATAACGATGCGCACAGTATCCTGCTCAAATTTCAGCTTTGATATTTCACCATCCTGGTTCATGAAAATATTGCCATCGGCATTATACTTTTTGAAACGGATCTTCTTGAAGGAATACTCCGAGTTTATAACATAATCTATGCGCACATGACCGGTCGCATTTGCCTGGAGCGAATCTTTGTAGAATGCAATATCATTCCGGAAGCCCACCAAAATGGAGTCCAGGTTACGAAAACTCTCATAGTCGTGCAGGTCTGACAACTCCAGTATCATCCTGCCCTCTTTCAGCACCACGTAGTCCTTTATGTTTATCAGGCCTTCGTTGGCGTTAAATGTCTGGTCTGTCTTGCTTTTGGCCATTTGCTTTGCAACGTAGGATTGGGCACGAAGTTTCCCTGCCAGGCTTATCATCATAAGCGCAGTAATCAAGGTCAGCTTTTTCATTTTGGTTAATTTTGCGGGTTGAAAATATTTTTAAATGGTTTGCGGGCTTCGCGATACTCTACTGACTCATGAGGTGTTTCTGACTCATAGTAGTCGCTTTCCGACCTAAAAAAAGGATAATGCCCGAGGCTCATCCGGTTTTCCCTGCGTATCTGCTTTACTTCCTTCTCTTCTTTCTCCACATCGTTGATATGCACTACCCTCATTTTATTGAAGTCGACATCGGGCGCTGCTGCGGCAGCCACCGATATACTCTTTTGTTGTGCTGCATTGCTTTCTGCTTCGCCGATGTACACAACGGGCATTGACTTCGGCAAAATGTTTACAGGGGCTGGCTGAGTGGCTGTTTCTGTCAGCGTATTCTCCTTTATTTGGTTTCCTGCCATCGTCGGTTGCATTTCTTTTTCGAAATGAACAGAAGCATTTGGTTTAGGGTGGGTCGAGATCGCACGGGTTTCACCCAATACAACCGGCGTCTCTGGTTGCGCCTGTGATGGCAAAATCTGCTGCTTTTTAGCGCCGGGAGTCTGATGCGATTCTACTTTTTCTGCGGCTGTATTTCTCACGATCTGCTTTGCGGGGTTAGTATAAATTGCAACAACACTCATAAGCAACAACAATACTGCCGCCGCGGCCATCCAATATTTTAC
>CAYNGS010000234.1:0-5353 GCA_964396625.1 uncultured Flavipsychrobacter sp. | reverse complement strand
GAACAGTACGACCGGCTATATATGCGGCTATGGCGTAATGATCAAAACGACGGATGGGGCCAAAACATGGAAGTACCAGGATGTGAAGGGCGATAATTTTACCTCAATGGACCTGCACGGCGATGAGATATGGATGTGCGGCTATAACGGAGGTATTTATCACACCACAAACGGAGGCGAAAACTGGGAAAGATTGCGGAACGGCAACGACATTACATTGCCCCGCTACCATCTTTACGGCATTGTGTTCAAGGATAGCCAAAACGGTTGGGCAGCGGGTGATAATGGCAAGCTGATACGTACCGACGACGCTGGCAAGCATTGGGAAGAGTATGACCAGTTTACGACGAATGCACTGCGAAGCATTGCTTTATGTCCGAATGGCGATCTGCTGGTGGCCGGTGATAACGGAACCCTGTACAGGATCATTCCGAAATAAGGCAATTGACTGAGGGGCGGCACTCAGTGCATCCGGTCCCCTCTTGGGGTCAGCAGTTGTAGTACCTGTTCTTCAATTTTGAGCCACTGCTGCCATGCAAGGCGTACTTTTTCAGTTGTATAGTACTGCCCCGCCAGATCAATAAACAAACGATAATGGCCAGCTTCGGACACCATGAATTTATGGTAGAACCCGCGAAGTACCTCTTCTTCAAGCCCTTCTGAAAGCAAACGAAAACGCTCGCAGCTACGGGCCTCTATCAGCGCGCAGATCATAAGCTTGTGCAGCAGTTTTTCGTCGCCGGGTATATGTTTGGGTTCATGTTGCAGCAGCAGATTCACATAATCGTCCTTACGTTGCTTACCTAAAGAATACCCTCTTTTTTTCATCTCGGCCCAAACCATACGAAAGTGACCCCATTCCTCGGTGACTATCGGGGAGAGCGCATTTACAAGTTCTTCTTTTTCGGGGTAGCGTTGAATCAGTGAAATACATTGTGTCGCTGCTTTTTGCTCGCAGAAAGCGTGGTCGGTGAGTATTTCTTCCAGAGATACCGATGCGAGGTCTGTCCAGCGCGGATCGGTGGGCATCTTTAATCCGAGTATGGAATTGTCTGTGGTACTCATCATCTATAATTTAAAAGATTTAAGCCTTGGATTTTCCAGCATGTTGCCGGTACGTTTCAATACGCCCCAGCTCTGCAGTTGTCCGCGTATGGCGCGCCTGATGGACTTGTACAATATATACAGCATCAGCCAGCGATATACGATGCGCTGTGGTATCAGCCAAACTAATTTGAAGACATTTTCCCTTTCAAAGCGGAATGCGAGGACAGCAACGGCGAGATCAACAAGCATATACAGGCCGTAGTACATAAGAATTACGAGGCCATTGCCGGTAAGAATGCCGATGAGCATAAATAAGTCGGCCAAAGGTGCAATGAGCGGAATCAGTATCTGGAATACCAGGATGTTGGGCAGGGCAACCCAGCCCAGGGTGCCGTAGGTGCTGTTAAATAGTGCGTCGCGGTTTTTCCAGAAGGATTGCATGACGCCGAAAGTCCACCTGAAACGCTGTTTTAAAAACTGGCCGAGCGTTTCGGGCGCCTCGGTGAGGGCGATGGCTTCATTCTCGTTTTTGATCGTATATCCGGCCCGGAGCATTCGCATAGTGAGGTCGCAATCCTCGGCAAAAGTATCGCTGGTAAAGCCACCCGCATCTTCAATTGCCTTCTTACGGAATGCTCCTATGGCCCCCGGCACCACAGTAATGGCATTAATGCGCGCAAAGGCATTCCTATCGAAGTTCTGGCTAGTGATGTATTCTATGCTTTGCCACCTCGTGAGCATATTTACCTCGTTGCCCACTTTTACATTGCCTGCCACTGCACCCACTTTTTCATCACTAAAGTGTCTTGAAAGCAGTTCAAGTGCGTTTGGTGCAAGGTTTGTATCGGCATCAATACATAAAACGTATTCGGAGCCGGTCTGAGCAATACCATAGTTGAGCGCTGAAGCCTTGCCTCCGTTTGGTTTTGTGAGTACTTTAACCCGTTGGTCATTCCGGAATGCGTCAGCTACTTTTTGGTAAGTATTGTCTTTGCTGCCGTCATCAATGAAGATGATGTCGAAGTTCGGGTAGGTGCTTCTGAGCAAATTATTTACAGATCGCACGGCATTTACTTCTTCATTGAATGCAGGTACAATGATACTGAACCGCGGGCTTCCCGGAAGCGGCGGGATATTTTGCCGCCTTTCTTCGCGGAATTCTTTGATGGCAAAGTATGCGAGTGTCAATATTCTTAGGATAGATATGACGACGCAGATGACGAAGATGAATAAGAGTGTATGACTGCCCCAGTAGCCAAACTCGGCCATGTAGTAGCTGAACTGTATGAAGTAGTAGCTGTTGTTTTTGGGCACGGCTGGCATTAGCTGGGCGCGGCTCTCATTTACGAGGTCGGCTACGGTGGTGAACGTATATCCTTTGTCCTTAAAATACTTAATGATCCTGGGAAGGACTTTTATGGTTTCTTCGCGGTTGCCGCCTGCATCGTGCAGTAATATGATGCTGCCCAGTTGCTCCTGCTGCACTATGCGGTTGAAAATGGTGTCTGCAGTTACGCCTTTTTCCCAATCGTTGGGGTCTATGGATTCACCAACGGTGAGGTAGTTGTTTTCTTTTGCGAAGGCTACGGGCTCCAGTTCCTGCATGGTCTCCGGCTCTGAGTCGGCATTATAAGGCGCGCGGAAAAGAACGGTGGAATGGCCGGTGATACTCTCGAGTAGGAGCCGCGTGCTGTTTAGCTCCACAAGTGCGCGCTGCCTGCTGATCTCAGCAATGTTGGGGTGCGTAAATGTATGATTGCCGATTTCGAAACCTTCGTTGAATACGCGCTTCACCACAGGGATATTGCTTGCTGCGTTGATGCCTATCATAAAAAACACAGCGGGTACATGCTCCCTGCTGAGTATGTCGAGAATACGGGGGGTGTAACGTTCGTCGGGGCCATCATCGAAGGACAGTACAACCTTCTTTGGTTTCTTGCCATACTTTTTTATTACGAAGATGGATGGCATGCTTTGATAGTTCTCGTCTGCAATAAGGTCTTCTGCGGTATCAACAATAGTGTTAATAACGCCGGGTTTGGGAGTGCTTATCACATCGAGGATCTCGCCCTCGCCTATGTAGTCGACGTCATAACTTATCTGCACATTGTGGAGCACATCATAGTTAAATGAATCGACGGCCACGTCGCCCAGGCTTTTGTTGTAAAAAGACCACAGACGGCTATCTGCCGAGCCGAGCCGCCAAAGCGCCACGCCGCCGACATTGTATTCGGATGCGAAGCGCATAGTGTTGTAGTTTGTGGCGGCATCGGTAAAGTAAACGGTGTGTGCCACATTATTCTCGTCGGTATAGTCGTAATGCAGATTGTAAGAAGCCGTATCGAAAATGACCTTTGCTTCGGATTCTGAAGCTATGCTTAAAGCCTCGGCATAGGTGACGTCTGCGCCTTTGTCGCCTTTGGGCCAGTCGTATCCATAGCCTGCAATTGCAAGGATCAGCTTTTGCGGGTCTGTTTGTTTTACTGCTTCATCGAGTGCTGCTTCAATCCAGTTTTGTGATGATACCGGCCCCGGCAGGCTGCCGCTGTTGTGCTCATCGTAAGCCATCAGGAAAATGTGGTCGTTATATTTTGAAAGCTCTTTAAGGTTAAAATCGGCATTAAAAGGCGACACGTCCTGTGTTACCGACAGGCCGACGGCATGCATGCTCTCATATAGTTCTTTCATGAAGGACAACAAGGGCTCGTCTGACCTTTCCTGCAGTTCTTCAAAGTCAATGTTTACGCCGGCGAAATGGTTTTGCTGAATGACCTTTATCACCCCATTGATAAGCGTTGTTTTTTTTGCCGGGTCGTTGAGTACCCGATGCAGTATACTTCCGTCGAAGTCATCGTTCGCGAAATTGGAAAGAACGGCGATAACCGGTACGCCCGATGCCTTAATGATCTCCTTGCCTCTTATATCGGGGTTTACGAGAACAGTGTCGGCAACAGGGTCGATCGTCATCCATAGCGGGAGCAGCATATTGAGATCTGAGATATTGTTCTTCAGCGAAAAATAGGCCTGTTCATCGCTGGGATCGTAGAACGCGGCGCGTATGGGCGCAGGGATGGCATGAAGACTATCGGACTTGCTTACATACCTGATATGCTTCAGTTGCGCTGCCTTGCCCATTATGTATTTTCCGAACCCTTCATATTTTTTATCAATTGCGTTGATGGCTGAATTTTTGCCGTTGTTCAAGATTGCCTTGTACTGGTCATTATCCGCCTTTAACTGAGGAACAGCCGGGGTAAACAGATTTTTCATCACTGCCATGCCCAGGACCACGACGATCACGAGGAAAATAAAAGCAATAATGCGAAAACTCCACTTGAACCGCTGCCAGCGGGTGGGCGAGTGCGTTAAAAAAACCTGTTTGTGATCGCCAGACATTCGCGGGCAAAGATAACAGGCTGTTTTCAGAAGACAACCCGGATATCAATGTATAAAACCCGGGCAAAAATTGTGTTAACGGGTTTGTTGAAATTCAAACTTATTTCTTATTTTTGCTATATGAGCAGTGAAAAAGACCTCCTTTCCGGAATACAATGGCAAACCCAGGAACAGCAGGATACAGATGTTATTGAAGAAACGTTGCACAACCTGATCGTATGGAACGATGATGTAAATACGTTCGATTGGGTGATAGAATCATTAGTGGATATATGCGGGCATGAAACTCTGCAGGCCGAGCAATGCGCCCTGATCATTCATCATAGGGGGAAATGCGGGGTAAAGAAGGGTAGTTTTGATGATCTTCGCCCGCAGGCGGAAGGCTTGATAGACCGGGGAATACAGGCAACTATCGATTATTAACCGGGGGGCACATTACGGTCTTTGGGTTTTGTACCGCTGTCAGTACAAACAATAATCTACCAAAACACGATCGCGGAAAAATAACCTTAATACATTATGCTCGTAAGCATAGTGCATTTCCTGCTTTGCCGCTTTAATGGTCAGGTCTTTAGGCGTACCAAGAATGGCTATGGCAGTGATTATATCTGTGGCTCCCGATTTCAGTTTTTTGGAAAGGCGGGTATCCAGCACTGATTTCTTAGCCTGGTCGTTGGTAAATGAAAATTTCTCGAACAATGCGGACTTCCTGCTCCAACTGATAACCAGGTTGGTGGTGCCCCTGCTATAATACCAGGACGTCCTTTTTTTATTCTCTTCGACCTTCGCCGGCTTGCCGAGAATAGATGTAACCTTATCGGGCGTGGCGGCCGAGGCGGTAAGCTTGACCAGCGACAGCAGGTCATCAGAATTTATCTCTTTGGCGATACAGGCCCTGCTAATAGCTATG
>CAYNGS010000233.1:0-5365 GCA_964396625.1 uncultured Flavipsychrobacter sp. | reverse complement strand
TAAGCCAGTTCCTGAATTTAAAAATGATATTTGTTTTTATAAAGAAACAATATGACCAAGTATATCCGCTTTTTTTTGTTTGCAGCATGCCTGTTTTTTTTGACCATTGTATGCAATGCCCGGGGCACATGGGTGGCAGTTGCCAAGCCATCGCCCAATTTCAATAACGGCGTTATGCTGTTGCTGTCTGATGGTTCGGTGCTGGTAAAATCGTGCTTTGGTGGTACAGACACGACCGGAACACTTTGGAACAAACTAACCCCCGATATTTATGGCAGTTACGTTAATGGTACCTGGGATACGATCACGCGCATGCATTACACGAGGCTGTATTGCTCTTCGCAAATACTTAAAGATGGCCGGGTGTATGTGGCGGGCGGGGAATACGGCAACGGCGGTGCCAAGGGTGAAACTTACGATCCGCTGACGAATGTGTGGACAGTAAACGGGGCGCTGCCGGGTAACCATGCTATACTGGATGGTAATTCTAAAATGCTGCCGGATGGCAAGGTGCTGCAGGCTTATGTGCAAAGCGGCTCGAGAGGCACGTATATTTATGATCCGGTGACCAATATATATACCGCAGGGCCTACTGCGCTGGGCGATCACGACGAGTCGGCATGGCTGAAACTGCCGGATAACAGCATATTGTTTGTGGACATTGGTTCCCGCCTGTCGGAGCGTTACATACCGTCGCTTAACCAGTGGATACGCGACGATTCAGTGCCGGTTTCTTTATACGATCCCTACGGCTATGAGAGCGGAGCATCTTTTCTGCTGCCCGATGGCCGGGCATTCTTTATCGGCTCGCCCGGTACTACAGCATATTATACGCCATCGGGTAACACCAGCCCCGGCGTATGGACCGCCGGGCCTCCGATCCCTGACAGCATGGGCGCGCCCGATGCTGCGGCTGCGATGATGGTAAATGGCAAGATACTTTGTGCGTTCTCGCATGTGCCCGATTCGGCTGATAACTTTCCTAAGCCCACTTTCTTCTACGAGTTCGACTATCTTACCAACACGTTTACACGCATCATAACCCCGTCGGGGCAGGATACCTTGAAGGGATCATCCTATGAGACAAATATGCTGGACCTGCCGGACGGAAATGTTCTGTTTTCGTCGCTTAAGTCTGATAAATACTACGTCTATGTACCCGATGGGCGGCCACTGCCGGTGGGTAAGCCAGTCATCTACAATGTTGTCAAGCAGGCATGCGACACTTATATGGCCACAGGCGTGCTGTTCAATGGGATCACAGAAGGGGCAGCATATGGAGACGACTGGCAAACGGCTACCAACTATCCGCTGGTTCGCCTCGTTACTCACAGCAACGTTTACGGTGATTATGTCTACTACGCGCGTACGTACAACTGGAACCGGACCGGTGTTATGACGGGCGACCTTCTGGATACTGCTACGTTTGTGTTGCCGGCCGGTCTTCCGGATGGCACTTATGATCTTGAGCTGGTTGCAAATGGTAATCCATCTGACGCCTATCCGTTTACCACCTGCATCTCCTCAGGTATTACCCAGGGCGCACCCGGCGACTATAGCCGTTTGTCGGTTTATCCTAATCCTGTATCAGAACAGATGAATGTTAAGTTTGACCTACAGGAACAGGGATCTTATCTCATAAAACTGGTTGATGTGCTCGGGCGATCAGTTGAGGTTGCCTCCGGAACTGCGGTGGCGGGGGTAAGTATCGTTGCCGTCGATCTGGCGGGATTTCCAAAAGGGGTATATACCGTTGTTCTTACAAAACAAGACGGCGTATACGCGACGAAAGTGGTTGTGCAATAGCCGAACGCGTTCTTCAAAATGTGTATAACCAACCTTATTTAAAAAACAGATGTCTTATAATACAGGGTTAATAATCCTAAGACTGCCTTCATTTTAAGAAATCTATAATTTAAAGAATGAGTTCACATCCTTCGTTCAGGTCAGTGTTATTGCTGTGCTTATGCCTTGTTTTCATGCATACCCGGAGTTCTGCCCAGGGTACCTGGGTGCCAATCACAGATTCTGCCCCTGCTGCCTGTGGCGGGCAGATGCTCTTAATGTCGGACGGCACCGTAATGGCAAAATCGTCTGTCTGGAACCTTTGGATGCGACTGAAGCCGGATATTCACGGCAGTTATATACACGGTACCTGGAGCCTGACCGATACGATGTTCTCGTCTCGCCTTGCATTCTCAAGTTGCGTACTCCGGAATGGGCATTTATATGCGGCGGGCGGCGAATACGGCACAGGCAAAGCAACGGTTGAGACCTTTGACCCTATTACGGGCCACTGGACCAACGCGCCAGCTATGTCGGGGGGAGACTATATTTCAGATGCACCGTCATCGCTGCTTTCTAATGGAAATGTGCTGCAAGGGTTCTTCCCGGCCAGCGGCAGTTCCGATTGCAAAATATTTGTCCCATCCGCCAATATATATTTCCCGGGCCCGGCGACGCTTGGTGATTTTGACGAATCTACCTGGTTAAAGTTGCCGGACAACAGTATATTGTTTGCTGACCGTGAGCACAGGGCTTCGGAAAGGTATATCCCGGCCCTAAATACCTGGGTGGCCGATGATACACTGCCCGTATCCGTCTATGATACATGGGATGGCGAGACCGGCCCGGCTTTTTTACTGCCCGACGGCAGAGCTTTTTTTACGGGATCACCGGGAACTACTGCCTACTATACGCCTTCGGGTACTGCCAGTCCCGGATCGTGGGCAGCAGGCCCCATTTTTCCCGGCAGCCAGGGAGTACCCGATGCCGCTGGGGCGATGATGGTAAATGGAAAGATACTGATCGCTGTTTCTTTTGTGCCCTACGGCCCATTGGTATACCCTTCCCCCACGGCCTTTTTTGAGTTCAACTACCTCCTTGATTCTTTTACGTTGGTGACTGCGCCAACCGGCGCGCCGAATATGGCGATCCCCTGTTACTATACAAATATGCTGGATCTGCCAGACGGGTCAGTGCTCTTTGCGGCGAATGGATTTACCCATTACTACGAATATGTGCCGGACGGTTCTCCGCTGGCTGCCGGGAAGCCGGTAATCAATAACATTTTTAAGATCGCCTGCGATACTTATATGATAACGGGAACGGGGTTCAATGGTATTACAGAAGGGGCCAGCTATGGTGATGATGAGCAGATGGCCTCCAACTATCCCCTCGTGCGCCTGTCTGCGAGCGGCAATATGTACTACGCGTTTTCCTATAACTGGAACACGGCAGGTGTGATGAGGGGTGCGCTGCCGGATACCGCTTTCTTTGTACTGCCGGTCGCTCTGCCTGAGGGTACCTATGATCTTGCCGTGGTTGCAAATGGCAACCCGTCCGATCCGCATTCGTTCAGTACCTGCATGCCATCTTTGAGCAGCTCGTCTGTTGCGTTTGAAAATGACAACAGCTTCTATGCTTATCCTAATCCTTCTACAGGGCAAACCACGATTGTATTCGACTCCAGGGACGACGGAAAATACGGACTGAAAGTAATTGACGTAACCGGAAGGACTATCAGGTATGAAACGGGAATTGCTACCACCGGAGAGAACAAATGCCAGCTTGATCTTTCAGCAATGCCAAAGGGATTGTACACAGTCATCCTGATAAAAGAAGACGATGTACGCAAAATACAGTTAGCTGTTGAGTAGAAATATTATTAAGTATTTTGCAGACGACGACAATAGAAAAACACGTGATAAATTGATGAAAACTACGTCCCGATTGGTACCGGAAAATGCATGTAGCTTAAAGCGCCGAATCATATTAGTAGTGGGCTTTGTCGTATGCTATGTTGCGACGACGTTCAGTTCTCTTGCGCAGGGCATTTGGGTGCCGGTTACAAATCCCGCCCCGACAGCCTGCGGGGGCGTGATGCTGCTGCTTTCCGATGGCACAATACTTGCAAAGAGCTCTGCAGGTGGGCTCTCCTATGGGAATGAATGGAATAAGCTTACACCCGACATTCATGGCAGTTATATCAATGGCACCTGGACAACTATTGACACTATGTTTAACACCCGTTATGCTTTTGCTAGCCAGGTGCTGCGGGACGGGCGTGTCTATGTGGCCGGCGGAGAGTATGGATCGGGGGGCACAAGTGTTGAGTTGTATAATACAAGAACGGGTCACTGGGTGCCGGCTCCGTCTATGACGGGCGGCGATTTCATGTCTGACGGCCCTTCCGAAATACTGCCTGACGGCAGGGTGCTCCAGGCCTATTTCCCGGGCGCAGGCGGAGACAACGGTTGCAAAATATTTGATCCGGCAAGCAATATTTTTTTTCCGGGGCCATCGGTCATTGGCAGTTTTGATGAGACCACGTGGTTAAAACTGCCGGACAACAGTATCCTCTTTGTGGATCATGGCCTGGGCTCTGAGCGGTATGTACCGGCGCTTAATAATTGGATCGCTGATGATACATTGCCGGTACCCTTGTTCGATTCTTACGATTTTGAGACCGGGCCTGCATTCCTGCTGCCGGATGGCCGCGCTATATTTTTCGGTTCTCCTACCACTACTGCCTATTATACTCCGTCAGGTACTGCCAGCCCGGGCGTTTGGGCAGCAGGCCCTTATTTTCCCGGTGGCCAGGGCATGCCGGATGCGGCGGGGGCTATGATGGTGAATGGCAAGATACTGGTTGCAACATCTATGCAGCCCTATGGGCCCATGGTATTCCCGACGCCGACATCATTTTACGAATTTGACTATCTCTCCAATTCATTTATTCCGATCAGCGCACCGGGTGGCGCTATCTCTCTTCCTATAGCATCCGGCAGCACAAATATGCTGGATCTGCCGGACGGCAGTGTGCTGTATGCTACCACCGGCTCTACGGCGTATTTCGAATACGTACCGGACGGTTCGCCATTAGCTGCCGGCAAACCCACCATCAGCAGTGTCATAAAATTGGCTTGCGATACCTATAAGATCACCGGCACTCTGTTTAATGGTATTACTGAGGGCGCTGGCTTCGGCGACGATTGGCAAATGTCGACCAACTACCCTTTGGTGCGATTGTCCGCCGGGGGAAATGTTTATTATGCGTTTTCCTACAACTGGAACAGCACAAGTGTGATGAGGGGAACAGCCCATGACACGGCTTATTTTATTTTGCCGGTCGCTCTCCCCGAAGGCACCTATGATCTTGAGGTGGTTACAAACGGTAATCCGTCTGCGCCGCATACTTTTACTACGTGTATGCCCTCGCTGTCTGTGTCGCAAACAACATTAGAAGAACATAACGGCTTGTCTGTTTACCCAAACCCTGCGACACGGCAGACTACTGTGACATTCGAGTCGAAAGATGCGGGACGATATGAATTACGACTGATAGATGTTTTTGGAAGGGTGG
>CAYNGS010000232.1:0-5379 GCA_964396625.1 uncultured Flavipsychrobacter sp. | reverse complement strand
ACCGAGACATATTGTGTCAGCGAGTGTCATAAAGGGCGCCGGGTGCAGCACGGTGACCGTAACCTCACGGTGCTCTGCCGGGCAGCCCAGCAATGCAGACGTAGTGCCTGTAAGTGTATAGGTGGTGGTGACGGTCATGGTAGCGATAGGTGTCAGGCTGGTATCATTGATGATCGTTGCCGACGGCGCCCAGGAATAATGTATGATCGTATCAAAAATACTATCGCCTACGGCCCAGATATTTACCTGCTGGCCGATACAGATATTGCTGTCAGGTGTGATGATGCGGAAACTGAAACTGTCCAGTATGGTTAAGCTGGCCTGTGCGCCAAGTGAATCAATGCCGGTGCATGGATTTGTAGTAAAGATGCCAAGCGTAACGACCTTAGGACCAGCAGGCGGTACAATGGTAGGATCGATGACAACGGCCGCAGATACGGAATCTATAGGTATGATAACGCTGTCTATAATAGTGGTATAGTCATATCCATTCACCGCAGTCCCGGTGATTATGTAGTGTATTATCGTTGCCGTATCGTGTGGGGTAGGTATAGTAAACAAGAATTGTCCCGGAAGACAACCACGTACACAATAAGGTAATCCATTGTTGCCCACAGCAGAAATTGTAGGCAACGGAGGAGAAGACAAGCTGCCTGCCGCAATAAACACGCCCGAATCCCATGCATCATCAGTTGCATCGGCTACTCCCAACTTTAGATGATACGTATCACACGGGCTCACCACAGCCAACGCAGTCAGCACCGTTGTCAAACCATCATACATGATAAACGACGTGGTACTCGCTTTGTTATTGACATAGTATGCACAAAAGGGTGATCCCGGCCCCATACCTGTGCAAGTCGATAAAATGCCGCTCCCCGTTGGTCCGCAATTCACGCTGTTGATACACACAGGGATCGTGGTACCAGGCACCTTTGCAAGATTAGTAGGGGTGGTATAAGATCCGCCTGTAATGAAAAAACCAAAAACATCATTAAAATCAGTACAAGTCCAGCTGGTGTATTCTTCGGAGCCGAATACATAATTGAATCTGACAGTGTCACCTTGAGGCTTGAAATTAAATTCAAGAACACATGCATCGTTAGTTCCGGTAACAGGGGGTGGCAGCAATGATGTCAGGTCTGGATCACCGGGAGTCCCATTGCCGGTATTGGCCCAGTTAGTATCAGTAGGAGAAGTGGGTATATAAGGAGTTCGTCCGTTTATTACGTTCACACCGTAAATCGCTGCAGTTGCCGCCGTGCCGGGTACGGAGATCGCAGTACCACTTGTGAGCACTACACCACTATCTATACCCAGACTGCTGGATATCACAGAAAATTCGCCGTATGCATTGGACGCGCACGTAAGTGTAGCACCAAAAACAGAAACCCCCGACCCGGTCAGTTTCGCAGCCAATTGCGCTGCCGTATACCCTCCTGTAACTGTAACCTGAGCTCCTGCCTGAAAAGAAAAAATACAAAAAGCCACCACTGCACAAAATGAATTGCGGAGAAGGCTTATTCGTAAGGGAATGGCAGTAAGGTCGCTCATGTATTGGTCCTCAATATTAAATAAAAGACGTTCAAAAACACAAAAACGTTTGCTTTTGAATAAAAAAATTTAAACAAAAATATAAATTTTCTAAAATATTTTGCAATAGTACGTAAAATAAATTGCCTTCAAACCGTCAAATAACTTTTTTGGCTTTAATAATATTGTATTTTTACCTTGTCTTCCCCACCATGGCCAACACCATCAAAAATAAAAAAACAACACCCCCGCCGGTTAGTGACATAGCGCCGATTAACGCAGACAGAAAACGCCAGGTAAGGCTGGGATTTGGTATATTTTTCCTTTTACTGGGTGTTTTTACCTGTTTTGCCATTGTCAGCTACTTTTTCACCTGGAAGGCCGATCAGGACAAGGTATTTAACCGCAGCCTGTTCAACTTCCTCTTTCACGATCAGTCTATCGTCACCAACTGGGGCGGCCGCCTCGGTGCAGCACTGTCCCATATACTTGTATACAAAGGAGCAGGTATTGCATCGCTGGCCATAGGCATGGGCATTGCCGCCATCGGCCTGCATATGATATATGGCAGCAGGGTGGTGCCACTGCTGCGCTATATGAGGTGGTTATCTTTATTGTTGTTATTAGTGGCCCCCATATTCGCCTACCTCATGCCCGATAACGCCTTTCCGCTGGGCGGCACACTTGGCAATGTCGCCATCACCTACCTCAACGGTCTTCTCGGCTATGCCGGCACCGGCATGGTTCTGCTCTCCACGGTCCTGTTCTTTGTGTTTGTGATCTTCGCGCTCGATATCCGGCCCTTCCTCAACCGCATGCGGCAGCATGCCGGCAAAGTGGCCGCATCACTCAAGCCGCAGCCTGTTTTTAATGAACCACTGGCAGCAGATGCCATCACCGAAACAGGCCTGAACGCACCCATCTTCCCTGTTGATACCTATGCCAACTCGCTGAACAACGGCGGCGAACCCATTGCACCGATCATAAATGACAACCACACCGGTAAAGAGTGGGATATGGCCGTGGTGGAAAAAACGAACGAAGAGGAATACGCCGACGAAGAGGTCGAAGAAGAACCCGAAGAAGATGAAGAGTACGAAGCCTACAAGAAATATGCAGAGGAACGCGACGCAGGTGCTGCCAGTGAAAAAACAGATGCTGAAACCGGCAGTGAGCTTGCCGAACTGGAATTCTCCTACGTCGTAAAGCAGGTGGAAGAACCAACCATAAAGCATGGCGACCATATATCTATCGCCGATAACGAACCCTTTGCACCCGAAGAGAGCCTGAAAAACTACAAATTCCCCACTCTCGATCTCCTCGAAGACCGGGTGCAGGAAGCCATCTCACTCAACAAAGAAGAACTGGAGCGCAACAAAGACCAGATCATCAATACCCTGAAGAGCTTCGGCATCGAAATAAAAACGATCACGGCCACTGTAGGTCCCACCGTTACGTTATACGAGGTAGTGCCGGCCGAAGGTGTGCGCATCTCCAAGATCAGGAACCTTGAAGACGATATCGCGCTCAACCTCGCGGCCCTCGGCATACGTATCATTGCACCAATACCGGGCAAGGGAACAATTGGAATAGAAGTGCCCAATGCCAATAAGCAGATAGTATCCATGCGCGCACTGCTGTCCAGCGACAAGTTTGTGAACAACAAAATGAGCCTGCCCATTGCACTTGGCAAAAAGATCGACAACGAAAACTATATTGTAGATCTCGCCACCATGCCCCACCTGCTGATGGCGGGCGCTACCGGGCAGGGTAAGTCGGTGGGTATAAATGCCATACTGGTGTCGCTGCTGTACAAAAAGCACCCATCTCAACTGAAGTTTGTGATGATAGACCCTAAGAAAGTTGAACTGTCAATCTACCGCAAAATAGAAAAACATTTCCTCGCCAAGCTGCCCAACGAAACCGAGCCCATCATCACCGACACCAAGAAGGCCATCTACACCCTCAAGGCCCTCTGCGATGAGATGGACAACCGCTATGAGCTGCTCAAAGAGGCCGGCGCCAGGAACATCAAAGAATACAACGAAAAGATCGTGAACAGGCGAATAAAAAATCCTGTCGAGCATAAGTACCTTCCATTCATTGTGCTGGTCATAGATGAGTTCGCAGACCTCATTATGACGGCTGGCAAGGAAGTGGAAATGCCCATAGCACGTCTTGCACAGCTGGCCCGCGCAGTGGGCATTCACCTCATTATCGCCACACAGCGCCCGTCGGTGAATGTGATCACCGGCACCATCAAGGCCAACTTCCCGGCACGTATCGCATTCAAGGTCTCTGCCAAGGTCGACTCGCGCACCATACTCGATGCCGGCGGCGCCGAGCAGCTTATTGGCCGAGGCGACATGCTTGTTTCGCACGGCAGCGAACTGCTGCGCCTCCAGTGCGCCTTTGTGGATACACCCGAGGTGGAAAAGATCGTCGATTTTATTGGCGATCAGCAGGGATATGGCAGCGCCCACCCGCTACCCGAACCCGAGATGGACGACGAAGACGGTGGCAAGAGCATTGACCTCAAAAACCGCGACAAACTTTTCGACGACTGTGCCCGCCTCGTGGTGCAGATGCAGTCTGGCTCTACGTCCAACCTGCAGCGTCGACTCAACCTCGGCTATAACCGCGCCGGCCGTATCATGGACCAGCTTGAGGCCGCAGGCGTGGTAGGCCCCACCAACGGCAGCAAACCCCGCGAGGTATATTTTAAAACGGAATCCGAGTTGGACCAGTTTTTGAGCACAATAGCTTAACTTTGCACCTCTTAAATTAAATCTTAAATTATCTTTTTAAAGATGAGAAAATTATTATCTGTCTGTGTACTCGGTGTTTTTTGTGCTATTCAACCTGTTTTGGCCCAAAATGACCCCAAAGCAAAAACCATTCTTGAAACAGTAAGTAAAAAAGTGAACGGCATGAAATCCCTTAAAGCCGACTTCGCACTCAACCTCACCGGAGGCAAGGGCGGCAAGGTTACCGATTCAAAAAAAGGCTCTATCTCACTCAAAGGACAGAAATACCATGTGCTGCTCAGCGGCCAGGAAATAATTTGTGATACCAAAACCATCTGGACATACACCAGGGAAACCAAGGAAGTGCAGGTAAGCAACTACAACCCCGCCGAACAAACCATCTCTCCCGCCAAACTCTTTACCAACTTCTACGACAAAGAGTACAAATACAGTTACAAGGGCGAAAAGAAAGAAAAAGCAAAAACCTATGATCTTGTAGAGCTTGAACCTGTAGATAAAACCAAGCAGTTCTCTAAAATAGAATTGATGGTCGACAAAAGCACATCACTCATAGCCGGTGGCAACATCTTTGAAAAGAACGGCAACAAATACCAATACACCGTCTCCAACTACAAGCCCAACGCCGACATCCCTGACACCTACTTCACCTGGAATCCCAAAGAACACCCGGGGATAGAAGTTGTTGATTTGAGATAGTACTCCGCGCAATTTTTGAACCACATAGGCACATAAAAACCATAGCTCATTTCAAGTGAGTCCTCACACGTGTGTTCAAAGAGATCATCACAACAACCACCCGCATATGTGCCCTATGTTCCCATGTGGTTCAAAAAAAATTATCCCCACAGCCACACGCATATGTGCCTACGTGGTTCAAAAATCAACTAACTCCATCCGTCACCACGTCCTTCGCTATCTTCTTCACCAGTCCCTGCAGCACGTTCCCCGGGCCAACTTCGGTAAAGCGCCCCGCGCCATCTGCCACCATGTGCTGCACTGTTTGTGTCCACCGCACCGGTGATGTGAGCTGGTTAATGAGGTTGTGTTTTATTGTTGTCGGATCGGTATACGGTTGTGC
>CAYNGS010000231.1:0-5410 GCA_964396625.1 uncultured Flavipsychrobacter sp. | reverse complement strand
GGCAGGAGTGCCTTGTTCGTTGTCAATAGCCCTGCATTTATCACATTCACAATTGCCGTTGTCATCGTTCGGGCTTATTGACCAGTAGATCGCGTCCGGATTCTTTGCCATTCTTGCTTTCAGGTCATTAACCACTATCTTAAATACATCTTCATTGGTGAGGTCAAGTTGCGAAGCCTGTCTTTTTCCTTTTACCAGCGCATAATACTCGGGATGTGTTTTAAAATAGGTTTCTGCAGGCACCAGCTTAAAAAACGAATGGCCCCACAGCCCCCACAGGTCATCGAGCTGGTGCAGCTGATTCCATTCCAGGTATTCCGGATCGTGCGATGCAGGGTAATATACTTCCCTGTAGATGAACTGCGGTACGTGCTCGTCGTAAATACGGCCCGGAATTGTAACAGGTTTTGAAGTTGCGCGGACTATTGCGGGGTCATTGCTTATTTTTTTGCAACCAAGATATATCTCCAGGAAGTTGTAAACGCCATAGATAAGTCCTTTCCCGCTGCCACCGCAGATCACCACATCTTTATTATCTGTCTGAACCAGGTAGCCTTCTGCAGCGAGTTTGCGGGGATGGACACGCTCTGCTTTTGCGGTATTGCCAATGTATATGGCGGCGCCTTTATCCTGCCTATTTTCTTTCACTACCGGCAGTTGCACTCCCGTTACCTGCTGAAAATAGCTTTGAAATACGGTGGCAGACCGCTGCTCTAATTTTGCTGGCTGTGCCGGTATGACTATATGATAGTCCGAACTGTTTCTATTGGCTAAAACGATCTCCTGTGCGCTGCCATTGCATGCGCTCAGGGTTATAAGCGCGATCAGCAAACTATACAGCGATATTTGCATAGAAGGGATTAATTAAAAACGCCGCAGCAGCGATACATAAATATCGTATTGATTTAGATTGTGCTTGATGCCCACCTGCGTGTTGTACCATGTACCGAAAAGCGTCAAAGTTGTTCTGTAGTGGAAGTTCTTTGTGAAGCCTGCGCCTGCGCTAACCGTATTATACAGAAGGATGCGTGTGATCTCATAGTTGCGGCTGAAATCATCCGGCGCAGTACCATAGCCGAGCACGTTGGTGAAATAATCGCCGTGCGGGCTAACAATGATCCTTGTAGTAAGAACGCCCGAACCGTAAGTGTTTACCTGGTTTATGCTGTTGGTAAAGTAACCGTATGAGCCACGCAGGTTAAAATAGAAGTCCTTGATCTCCTTCGAGATCGACGCTATTCCTGAGTTGATGGAACCGCTGTCTGCAGTGAGGAAACGGCCCCCAAGCTCCGCTTCCCAGCCTTTCTTGAACGAATGGAAGAATGACAATGCGTAACGTTGGGTTGGGAAAATAGCCCCGTCGGGAGAGTAACCCGCTGCCGCAAATACAAACCATTTCGGAACAATGTTCAAGTATGTTTCAGCCTCAAACTGGAAACCGGTACCTATCGGACGGCCAGCATAGTTCACACGGCCGGTAAAGCTTCCCCGGTTGAACCTGCGTGTGTACTGCACAGACGCAACACTGTTAATAGCCGTAGTTGCTGTATCAACGATCTTGGAATGCAGGTATAAAAATCCGATCTCATTCTTAAGACGGTGACTGTACAGAGATTCTGCATAGTCGATCATCTTCAGGTCATATGGAGTGATCCTGAGCAGCGTATCCATAGATAACCATGCGTCGTTCCACCTTTTCTGTCCCTCGTATATCTGTGCCCGCTTCAATAAGAAATAAGTATTGTTGGGGTACAGGAATCTACCCTTGGCTATCAGAGCAAGCGCTGAGTCGGTCTGATTATTGACCAATAACGCATTAATCGTATAGTACAGGGTCAATGTGTCGTTGGGCGCAATGGACAAGGCTGTACTGAAGTAATTCAGCGCACTGTCGGTCTGGTGCATAACCATTTCATGCTGGCCTGCCGTGCACAGTTGGTACACGTATGTGTTGCGGTAAATAAGGTTGTAAGGGTAGTCGCCATACAGAGCGCCCGAAATTTCGCAAGCCTCGCTGAAATGACCGCCGTCGTTCAGCACCTGTGATTTCTTGAGCAGCAGGTCTTTATTGTCCGGGTGGTAGCGCAATGCCTCATCGCAATAATAGGTAGCAGAGTCAAATTGTTTATACGCCGCCTGTATATTGATCATGTACAGCAACGCATCCAGGTTCTCCGGTTGTAGGTCAAGCACCTGGTGCAGAATGTCAATTGTACCGAAGTAATCGTCGTACTGCATGGTCTGTTTGCTCGCAAGCAAGGATTGCTCTACAAACGCTATCAGGTACTGCTTGCTGGATGGATATCTTGTAAGCAACTGCCGCGATATAAAAGCAGCCTCTGTGTAACGCTGGTAAGCCTCAAGTATAGCCGACTTCCTGAACAGCAACTGCTCGTCGCCCGGATAGTAAGTGAGCGCTTCGTCTATGACATGCAAAACGTCGTCGTACCTTTTCTGTTGTGTGTAGGTGTTGATCAGGTAGTTGATAGCTATGAGATTAGCATGATCATAGAAGAGCACGGCGTTCAAAGCTATTGCTGCGCTGTCAAATTCATTTTCATTCATGTACTGCTTCGCGCTCAGTATCTTATAGTCCAGGAACCTATGCCTGTTGGCTGGCGTAGGATTATTCTTGTATATGCCTTCTGCGATAGGGGCAGCAACATTATACATTTTCAACGCCTCGAGGATACCCATTTTCTTCAGCATCCAGTCGTGATCGTTGGGGTAGTGCGACAGTGCAATATTAACCCAATAGAGCGCAAATGTCATCAGGCCGCGGCTGTAAGCAACATTGATAACGTCACCAAGGGCATCATGGTTGGTGGGGTCTTTTTCAAGCACAGCCTGGAACTGCAGGTAAGGGTCTGCATTCATGTAGTACTTGCCCGCTTCCATGCGCAGGTAGATATTGAGCTTTTGCACCTCTGTGTTGGAAGGATACAGCTTCATCAGCTTTTCTATCACCTCTATAGCCTCAATGTAGCGCGACATAGCATCGAGGATGCTTACTTTCTTCAGCAAAAACTCATACGAGTTTGGCGATGATTGCAATGCACGGTTTGTGAACGCGAGGGAACTTTCATAATTACCCGATCTCACATCGAGCGAGAAGACAGCCTGCAGCGCTTCCTTATTCAGCGGATCCTGCTCCAATACAGCCTCGTAGGCTCGTTTCGCCATTTCAAGGTAGCCCTTGTGCGAGTACTGCCTTGCCAATGTAAGTTTATACTCAAGATAAACGCTGCGTATGTATGCATCAGAGGAATATCGTTCGAACAGATAGTCTGCAAGTTTCGAACTTTCCAGGTAGTCGCCTGTTTTGGTGTAGATGTCCAGTTTCTTTAGCAGCAGGTCGCGGTCGCCGGGATAATATTTCAGCCCCATGTCTGCGTATTCCAGCGCCTGCTGGTAGTTACAGGCCACGGCCTCAATATTTACGAGGTAAATGTAAGCGTCTTTGTACTTCGGATTTTTCTGGATAACGTAGTTCAGTTCTATGCGTGCACTGTCCACCTTGCCGGCCAGGCCATAGGCTCTGCCTAATAACAGGTGTATATCAAGGTTTGTTGGGGAAACATCGATGGCTGCATGGCACAGGTTGATAGCCCGCTGATAATGTTTGAGGTCAATTTCTTTTTTCGCTTCACGATATAGATCGTCAGACGACTCCGACTTTTTCAGCCATTGCGCGTTCGACTCAAAGCATAAAAAAACAAACAGTAGTATAAGTAGTACCAACCTAGGAGTTGATCTCATGCGTCGTAGTTGTTGTAATTAATTTAGTTAGCTTGTCTAATGGTACTTTTCTTTTTTGTGGCACCAAAGCCCTGACGCTGCATATCACCCCACACGTGCTTACGACCAATGATAAAGTTAAAATATCCTTTAAGGGCGAAGAACATAATAAGCGGATGGTACACTAATGGTTCCAAAAAGGCCATTAAGCACAATCCTATGGTTTCGCCCCATGTCTTATAATACTTAAACGTAATTTGATCCCACAATAACGCCACTGTTGTGATCATTATTGAATAGGTATAAACAAATATCAACAGAATGACGGCATAAGGCCAGTTAATCTGGTGAGTTAATATCAGGTAAATGTAAAAAAGAATTCCAGAAAATTCAATAATGGGGGCTAATAATTCAAAGAAAAAGTGATAAGGGAAAACGATCATTCCCATTCTACCATAGCGGGGGTTAAATATAATTTTTCTATGTATGCTCATCAGCTGCGCCAAGCCACGTCCCCAGCGGGTCCGCTGGCGTCCGAACACTTTAAGTGTGGTAGGGCCTTCTGTCCAGCAAAGTGTTATAGGAACATATTTTACCGAATATTTCTTTTTATTATCTTTCATGTAGGCACCCATGCGGGTGATCAGGTCCATATCCTCCGCCAATGAAAGCGAATCATAGCCTCCGGCCTTAATAGCCACGTCCTTATCGAACATGCCAAGACCGCCCGATACGTTTGGCACCGCATTGATACGGTCCCAGCCCATCTTACCAAGTACGAACGCACGGATATACTCCATCTCCTGGAAGCGCGGAAGGAAGCGGCGCGGGGGGCGCACCCTTATCATCAGGCCTTCGTCCACATCGCAGGAGTTCACCATACGCAGCGTGGCGCCCGTAGCGATAACTCTCTTGAAATCTTCCTGTATCTGCGCATCACCATTTATTTCCTTCACGGTGCTGGTGTCCTCATCCATGAATGGCTTGATGAGCTTTATCAAGGTGTCCTTGTCAAGGATACAATCCACGTCTGTGCAAAGGAAGTAATCGAATACCGAGACATTTATCCCTGCATTCGAAGCGTCCGCCTTACTCTTCCCGTTCACCTTGTCTACTACTGCGAGCTTATCGTAGGCGAGGTTGGTGGACTTAAATACACGCTTCACGGGCTTGCAGGCCAGTTTCTCGCGATACGCATATTCCACTTCCACGAGTTCAAACTCGTTTATGAGCTTCTCCAGGGTATCGTCTGTACTACCGTCATTAATGATGATCACCTCAAACTTAGGATAGTTGAATGTAAGCAGCGACCGCACGTTTGAAATGATCGTGATGCCTTCGTTATAGGCAGGTGCAATTACCGAAATGCCCGGCGCCAGCGGCGATTCTACAATGATATTATAGTCTACCGAGGCATTTTTTTTCATGTACCTCCTAATGGATACCAATGACAAAAGCGCCAGCAGGCCATACGCAATAAGTAATGACGTGCCGTATATAAAGACTAAAAACTGGTAGTACGTACCAAGAATTTGCCAAAAGGACCCTTTTGTAAAAAAATCTATAATTACTTTCATGTCGTTAAGGTCTGTTATCTGTTGCCATTAAAGCAAGATATGTCTCAAAACAAATCTTATGCTTATTCTCTAATAGTGAGGGTCGTAAGGTAAAA
>CAYNGS010000230.1:0-5423 GCA_964396625.1 uncultured Flavipsychrobacter sp. | reverse complement strand
TAACAATTACTAAAGTGACAAAATTAAATCCTCCTTATTAGATGACGAGCAGAATGTACAACATTCTCGGCTATTTTTACATTTTTGACGTACTAAAAAATGTATGCAAACTTTATACTGCAGCCGCTAATAGTTGTTGCAATACCGGAGTAGCTATGTTAGTCATTGACTACTACTTTTGCCTCAGATATTATACTATTTAGTAACCGAAAATATTAGCTAAATCATATGGAGCTGTTTTTGTCATCAATGGATTATAATGACTTCTATGTGGTCCGAAAGGTGCTTTCTTTCCGTAAATGTGTGATCGAAGGGAGAGACTGCCTGATCGTTGATGTCGATCAATTTTTAAATGGTGAAAAGTACGGAGTGGATCACGATATAGTGACATTTTATCTATTAGATAAATGGATACCTCCTTCAATGTTGAGTCTGAGTAAGTTTCCAATTCGCGTACATGTTTTAATAAAGAAGAATTACCGAGAAGTGTACATTGAGTCGTTGTCACAGCTTAGTAATATTGCTTGGGCCACTTTGTACGACAATTATTCTGATGCGGTTCAGTATAAATAAAATAATTAGCGAGTGATAAAGTCGAAACAACGTCTTGCTGAGACTTTAAACCAACAAATATTTTCACCTCGAACAGACCAGCGCTAGAGGTCACCCTGTAAGAAATAAGTATAGAAATTTATATTTTAACAGTTCCGAGTAATATATGTATTCGTACAGGGCGGAAACGAACCTTATTGTAAAACAGATCATGGTATGAATAATCCAGAATTGATTGACAAGATATTGCCTCCTAATAATTATGAACATCGAGAGGGCTTCTCGAACCATCAGATAATTGATGATTTGGATATAGTCGAGAGAATATATTTAGAAGATGAACTAATCAACATGCTGCTAGATGGGGTAGATGACCAGCTAATTATTGAAACATTGGGATATATGAAATCTAAAAAATCTATTCCTGTTTTGATAGACATATTGGAAAGAAAGCCAAATAGCCGCATTGCCCCCATTGTTATTGCTTCTGCAATTTACAATATTAACCATGACGAAAGAATGATAGATATTGCAATTGAAGATTTCAGAAAGCATCAACGAAAATTTGATTTAATTTGGGGATTTTGTTATCTGAAAAAATTTAAAAACGAAAAAGCAAATAATGTAATCAGAGAGTATGTTGAGCATCCGGAGTTTTTAGTTTCCTATAATGCAAAAAGAGCCTTAGGTTTGATCAAAGACCAGACAATTTAAAATCTTGGGCCATTACTACCATCGCTTCCCAATAACCAAACCCGCAAACACAGACACTTGCCAAGGATAGGAAGTTTGATCAGCCATTATGGCAAGAGATTTTGTTTACAAGCGTTAGCCTGAAAAATAATATTTCTACTTTGGTATAAAATATAGAACCGATCTATTGAAGCGCTTAGATTGTTATCTTCGTTTAGGCACCCATTTGTTGACAGAAGGTTATAATTATACGGTGGGATTCGGTATATTTGCGTATACATAATATAACATTAATAGCCGATAGTCTGTATTTTAAATCAAATTACAGCAATGGAAATAAAAACCACCAAATTTTCACAACTTGACGGACTTGAATTGAAGGAAGCAACATTTCAAAATCATGTATTTCCAGATCATTTTCATGATGGTTACAGCATAGGTATTGTAGAAAGAGGTATTGAAAGAGTTTCCTTCCCCGGCAAGAACATCCTCGTTCATGCTAATTCTGTGATCATAATTAATCCCTATGAAATACACGCGAACAGTTATTTTGACAGTGATCGCTGGAAATACCGTATTGTCTATATTAACACAGAGGTAATGAAGCACGTTCAGAATAGCAATGGATTATTCTGCAATAAAACGGTTTGGTTCCCGCAAAGCTTAATTGATGATCCTATCCTGTACCATATGATTCTGAATCTTCATACGGATCCGAAGATCAGTAAGGTAGATGATCTTTATAGAATGCTAGTATACCTGGTAAGTAGCTATGCGTCAGAAAAACAAGAGAACGGACCACCAAGATACTTAAGTGAGATAAATTATATTGTAGGGTTTATGCGACACCACCTGTATGACAAAATCATTTTAGAACAACTTGCAGCCAAATGTCATATGGATAAGTACAAATTTATCCGGGTATTCAGACAACATACCGGGTTGACCCCTGTTTCTTATTTGTTGTTGCAAAGAATAAATAAAGCAAAGACATTGATCGCAGCTAATACACCCATTACGGAAGTGGCATTAGAAACGGGGTTCTATGACCAAAGCCATTTTATTCATTGCTTTAAAAAGTACATCGGAGTGGCACCACTAAGTTATAAAAGAGGGCTTTTTATGGATTAGCTGCTCTCTTCCTCCCAAAATTCAATATTTTACAATTTTACGGACGCTACAGGTATTACTTTTGAAAATAGTAACCACAAAAAACTATTTCGAATGAAATATTGCCATTTAGCGCTGCTTATTTTCCTGTCTTTTTCGTCCACATATGCGGGCACGACCATCAAAAATATAAAAAAGGTGGGCGACGGTTTGTACCTGATGTATTATGATACCTCTGCCGTGAAAAGGACAGTATCGAAAAGCGCGATCGTAGAATTTAAAAACTATATCGTATTGCTGGAAATGCCTATTGTCTATGACAACTCTGACCTGACCGATCACACAGCTGAAGGGGAAAATGTAATGCTGGCATTAAAAACATATTTCCCTCACAAGCCGCTTAAATATATCATCAGCAGTCATTGGCATCCACATAGCATTTCTTCGGTAACACCATTTATTACGAAGGGCGTGACTCTGATCACTACCAGGAATAATTTTAAGAAGATTAGCGGATTTGTAGACTCGGCCACGTACCTGAAATATCGCAATAACATAATGTTTATGGAAGATGACAGCATGGTATTAAAGGATAAAACCAACAGTATCATTATTTATAAATGCAAACAGTCTGAATACCCATACTTGCCCACCGAAGATTTCCTGTATAGTTATATCCCTAAAAATAAATGCATGCAAACGTCCTGCATGTACCAGCGACTCAATGGGAGCAAAGTGCGCGGAAAGGAAATGGTGAGCGGACGCGCGGAAAATCTATTTCAATTTGTGCAGAGTATGCAACTCATGCCGCAATATTATTTGTGCACTGAGGTGTATGATGATGATCAGAATGGAATGATCGCAGCTGATACACTTCAGGCCCTGTTGCGTAACGGAATAGGGATGATGTCGCTGGAAAGCGAGCTGCTGAATATGAGTGAGGAAACATTAGCTGCAAAAAATGACAGCTTATTGAAGGAGTATGTTTTGCATCCCATGCCGTTAAGTATTATCAATAGGGCAGTTTACACGGCTTTGAAAAACAAGGAACTGAAAAGGGCGATGGCATTGGCAAAGTTGCAGGCATTGCTTAATCCAGCTGATCCAAATTCATGGGACACTTACGGAGAGACCCTTTATTTTTCAGGAGATTTTAAAATGGCTAAGAGATATGAACTTGCCAGTAAAAGAATTGACAAAAATTATAGCGACGGTGGTGAAAAAATATGGAAACAGGACCTGAATGATTACCAGCAAAAATGGACCAAGTAATATTGCACCACCGGTAAGATCATAAATCAGTAAGTTATAAAAGAGGGCTTTTTATGGATTAGCTTGGAGCAAAGTACAACAAAAGTATTGCGCAAATAGTCCTTCGTTGGCTTACTCAAAGAGGCATTATTGCTTTATCAAAGTCAGTACGTAAAGAGAGAATATTGGAAAATCTTGACGTGCTTGACTTCGAATTAAGTTCTGATGAAATGAACGAAATAACTACCTTGGACACAAAGACCAGCAGCTTTTTCGATCACCGTGACCCTGCAATGGTAAAACGGCTGGGAGAAAGAAAATTGGATGATTAAATCCACTACTCTAACAAGCCTTTGGTACTCGAACCAGCTTTAATTGATAATCAGTTCATTAGAAATTGAGGAAAAACGACTAAAAGATAAAAGCCGCTACTGCAGCGGCTTTTATCTTTTGAGTGAACCTCTTTGGACGTTTATCGAACCAATTTTTTGATGAATTGAAACTATTAGCTGTTTAAGTTATTGTGTTTTTATACCACTTTTTAAAGAAATTTCCCTTTTAAAGCTTCAACAATTATTTTGTGATCTTCTTCATCATGCAGACCGGAAACCGTAATAGTCGCTACCATTCCTACGTTCTTTATAAATATAGGTATTGAACCTCCCTTAGCAATAAAATCTTTATCATCGAGACCAAAAGTCTTTTCTAAGGTCATATTACCTTCCTTTAAGTCATTTTTTACACTTAGAGAACTTTCTTCAAATTGCTTCGCAACATTCGCTTTCCGTCTAAGCCAATTATGCTTGTCAGCAGGGAGGTTGTCGTCAACGTAAAGGAACACTGTATGATTGAGCCTCATTATTTCAACAGCTATATTTTGATTTCTATTTTTTGCTAACTCGATAATCTTTGAAGCCATTTCAAACGCGGTCCTGTTAGAAAAACTATCTAATTCTATTCGCTTAATTATTGATTTGTTTTCCGTGTTCTTTTGGGCCATCGACGATATATTTGATATTAAAGTGATTTAAATAATAGATACTTCATTGTTTTTATTTACAAGTAAATTTAGTGTATTGTATTGTAAATTTATATTGGTTCGATATCCAATCAGAATATAAAGCCGAAAGCCGCTACAGTAGCGGCTTTCTTTCCAAGTGATCCCGTTGGGACTCGAACCCAAGACCCATACATTAAAAGTGTATTGCTCTACCAACTGAGCTACGGAATCAAGGTTGTTGAGGCAGAAATGGTTCGATATTCCTGCCCTTTATTTTTCCAATTCTTTCGGATTGGGAGCGCAAAGATAACGATATACTGATTTCTGCAAAATGTTTTTGTAATAAAAATATCCACACTGCTCAAACCCTTTACAGCCGGGCATTTGGTAACATTACAATAGTGACAATGTTATGTAAATCGAGCCGTTTATAACAGGGGGCTAAAAATTAAAGAGCAGCTTCACATTCAGCAGTCTCGATGTGAGGCGGTTGGGTACGGCGAAGGTTTTCTGGCTGGTGTCGTCCTGGATCCATGTGTAGGAGAGGGTGTTTTGTATACCCAGCAGGTTAAAGACCTCGAGGCTGCCCCATATGCTCTTTATATTGTTGAAGAAGCTGTGTATGGGGTGTTCTTTGCGCGACTCATCGAGCAGCAGCGCGGAGAAGCCTATGTCCACACGCTTGTATGCCGGCAGGCGCAGAATATCCTGGTAAAGATGGCCGATGGGCGGTCCGGTGGGCAGGCCGGATGAGTAGATACCGTTGATGTGTACTTTGAAGTTTTTGTTCCTCGGCAGGTAATCTTCGAAATACATG
>CAYNGS010000229.1:0-5444 GCA_964396625.1 uncultured Flavipsychrobacter sp. | reverse complement strand
TTATCGTTACCGTCGCACTGCCCGTCATCGTCCGGCTGCAGCCCGCTGCATTGGTGGCTATTACGGTATAGGTGCCTGCTGTGGTCTGTAATCCGAAATCAAGTGGGCCACCGGTACCGGTCAGCGGTCCGCCAACAGGTGTTCCGCCCAGGTATAGCTGGTAAGTAACCCCAGCCGTTGAACAGCCCAGACCTACATGCACACCCAGTCCGCCGGCACAATAGGCGCCGCCGCCCGTCACTGAACAAACCGGGGGCAAAGGATTTACTGTTATCGTAAATGTAGCGACACAGGTACCACCCATCGAGTATGTAATAGTCGCAGATCCGGTTGCTACTCCGCCAACGACACCAGTGGTGAGACCGGCTGTAGCAATGCCCGAACTGCTGCTCGACCATGTTCCGCCCAAACTGGTATCCGTTAGTAGTGTGGTCGAACCGATGCACACTGTATGAGAGCCGCTGATAGGCGACGGGGCAGAATTGACCGTCACAACTGCAGTCACAAAACAACCGGTACCCTGTGTATAGGTTATCGTAACAGTACCGGACGACACACCAAAGACATGCCCACCACCAGCGGGCCCGAGGGTCACTGTTCCAATAGACAAATTACCGCTTGTCCAGGTGCCACCACCCGCAGGGTCACTGAGTATAGTGAACTGTCCCATACACACATGCATCACACCGGTTATCGGCGGCGGTGGCGTATTGACAGTAATGATCGTTACCGTGGAGCATCCCGACGGCGCCGTATACGTGATATACACAGACCCGGGAGTAAGCCCGTGCACCACTCCCGACGTAAGGCCGATCGAGGCAATGGTAGGATCACTGCTGCTCCATGTACCACCTGTTACCGCATCAGTCAGTGTATCCGTTGTGCCAGGACACAAAGTGAGTGCGCCCACGATCGACGGAGGCAGCGGATTGACCGTTACTGAAGTAGTAACAAAACATCCGCTTGACGCCGTATAAGTTGTGATCGCCACACCGGCAGAGATGCCGGAATCGATACCGAATATCAGATCGACCGAAGATATCGCCGTATTGCTGCTGCTCCACGTACCACCGGCTGCTGCATCGAACAGGGGAGTTGTTGTGTTCACACACATATGTGTGACCCCAGTGATGGGCGGAGGAAGCGTCAAAACGGACATCGGGTATGTAGTAAAGCAACCCGTTGGCATCATATAAGTTATCGTTACACTCCCGGCTGCTACGCCGCCCACTATTCCTGTTGTCAGTACCACAGTAGCTATTGTAGGGTCGCTGCTGGTCCAGGTACCGCCCGATGTAAAATCGAATAAAGGTGAGGTAGCGCCTACACACACAGTGGATGCTCCGATAATGCCCGTGGGCGTCGGGTTCACCGTCACGACTCTCGAGGCAGTACATCCGCCCGGAGCAGTATATGTGATCGTTGTTGTACCCCCCAGCGGCGCAGTACCGGTTACAACGCCGCCGCCTACGGGGCCTGGCGTCACGGTCGCTATTGCAGTACTTGCACTGCTCCAGGTACCGCCGGGTGTCCCATCAGTCAGCGTGATCGCAGACCCCGTACACACTGCCGACGGCCCGCCGATAGCAGGCGGAGAAGCATTCACAGTTACGACCGCAGTCACAGTGCAGCCAGACCCTATCGAATATGAGATCGTGTCATGGCCGGGAGATACGCCCCACACTACTCCCGTTGTTGGAACAACGGTAGCAATAGAGAGCGTACTACTGCTCCATGTACCACCGCCAAAATCACTAAGCGCCGTGCTGGCACCTGTACACACAGTGAATGAACCCGCAATAGGCCCCGGTCCTGGACTGACGGTTACCGTTGTAGTAGTGGCACAGCCAGACGATACAGAATACGAAATCGTTACAGTACCCAGCGTCGCGCCCCACACAACACCCGTAGTTGGCACCACAGTTGCCGTGACCGGCGTAGCGCTGCTCCATGTGCCTCCGGGAGTAGCATCACTAAGCGTTATGGACGAACCGGGACAGACCAGTGTCGGACCCGTTATTGGTAGCGGCACCGGCACTATCGTGACATGAACCGGGACTCGCGGATTACTTTCACAGCCCGCTACGGTCTGTGTCACCCAGTACGTGGTAACACCCAGCACCGCTGTCGATGGGGTAGGTGCGGTGAAACTTCCCACACCACCAACGGCAGACATATACCACTTGACCCCAATCCCGCTCGCGCACCCGGTGATGGGTCCCGATACTGCGCCAAGGCAAAACGACGTATCGTGCACACTCGGCGGTGGAGTAGAAGTTGGCGGTAATACCGTTAGTAAGAATGTTTTAGTGGCACACGCACCTGCCCCGGGGCTTATGCCCGTTATGGTGTATGTGATCATGCTTGTAATACCTGCCGTCAAAACGCCATTGCTGGTTCCGGTTGTCGCGAGCAGATAGGTGCTCGGCGCCCACGTCCAGGTGCTCCCAGCCCAGTTCGCTGTTGAGGCCCCGATGATGTTTGCATACAACGTATCCCCTGCAAAAACGCAGGCGGTAACTGTGTCAGTAGAATCATGCGCGATACCAATGGTCACCAGTTGCGGATGAGATATTGCGCTGTCGATGCCCAGCAGCCCGTCATATGCATATGCATATGACAGCTTAAAGCTGTCACCAGCCGCAAGATTACCCAGGTTCCACACAATACCCATAGCATAATCCCCTACATCACCACCCGTATATACAAACCCCCCGGTACCACTGTATACTAACGAAAGGTCAGTACCGGTGGACATTGGCCACGCAGGTTCAATAAAACATTTAGCCCTGCAATCCTTTGTCAGCAATGAGAGGGTCTGTGAAGTATAGTGTGTTCCTGCCGCTGTAACCTGCACGCGGTGCGCATAGTCGTTCTGATAATCTATGTTGTTGGTAGTGGTTGGGCTGCCCCCGGTGTACGAGTCATTATCAGGATCACACTCCCTCAGGTAATAAACATTATTCAGTGTGGATCCCCCGGTATTGTACAGCATCACATCAAATACTACCCACGATGCAGCGGTATCCAGGCGCGTGGTTTGCGTGATCTGCAATTGGCCGCTGGAGGCACTCCCTTTCCAGACTGCTACCATATGGCCTCCTGAATTGGTGTATGATACCGGTCCTCCTGTTAGCCCCGCACCACCCTGATAGCCTGTAACGGCTCCTCCGCTGTTAAAGTATTCAAATTGGGCCTCGCTATGTGCACCGGCAATCTGAACGCCCCATCCTTCGTATGGGTTGCCGGGGAGTGTATAGTCACCAAAGAAAGCTGGAGCGCCAACAGTCCAGCCATCATGCCCCTGATCGTAAACCATAGCCAGCGCACCGCCTGCGCCGGCTGTTGAAGTTGCTGCTGCTGCGAGTGCCGGATCCCACAGTAAAAAACTTGGAGCATAACTGTAATATCCACCCGGCGCATTCCTTGTAGACCCGAGCGAACCGTTTGGTGCAATACCCACTTCAAGGTATTTACCCGGCATAAATGTATTATCACCCACTAACTGTGCAAACGTCGGATAGGGTAAAACAAAGAGCAGTACGAATAGGGCTTTAAAAGCGGAGCGGTTTCTCATAAAACAGGATTTATTTTTTATTATTTTTAGGTTAATCGTTATAACAAAAATTTCACACGGGGTTATTATAAAGTTACTAATTATTTGGTATTTGCAACCCCTTTATTCATTTTTCCCATATCCGTCTTTTTTACTGAAATTTTCGCCTGCCGGCCATATCAGCTAAAACCCGTTTTGATACCAAAAAACGTGACCTGTTTAGGCGGTTCTACTAGTTTGGTTTACATTTATTTATACCGGGGAGAATAATTTTTTTTCTGGAGCGATCCCAAATGCGAGAGACACGCCATTGCGTGTCAGACATTGTGAAATAGAAAAACTGGCTAAAGCAGAATTAACGACAAACCATAGTCTGCGCAGAGGATAAAAATGCAGCTCACTATTACGGATGTAGTCGACGCGCGACCTATCTCCAGCGCGCCGCCTTCCACATAATAGCCGTAGTAAGATGGCACGATGGATATGATCAATGAAAACGTAAATGCCTTGATCATCGCAAAGAAAAGGTTGAACGGCATGAACTGGGTGGTGAGGCCTATCAGGAATTGCTGTCGTGTGAGGATGTGAGAAAACCTTCCGGCGAGATAGCCGCCCCAAATGCTTATGGCAATGGAAATAATTATGAGGCAAGGTACCATGATCATGGCCGCGATTATTTTCGGCAGTATCAGGTAAGACTTGGTGTTGATACCCATGATTTCCAGGGCATCGATCTGCTCGCTTACACGCATATTACCAAGCTCTGAAGCTATCTTCGACCCTACCACGCCTGCCAATACAATACACACCACTGTGGGACAAAGTTCCAGTATCGACGAGTCCCGCACCAGGGTGGCTATCACCGTTTTTGGCACCAGCGGACTGATAAGCTGGTAAGACAACTGTATGGTGAGCACCATGCCCAGGAAAATGGAAATGATAAGCACAATGGGCAAAGAACGAATACCTATGTCGTTGCATTGCTCCATAAATTCTATCCAGTAAACTTTCAGATTCTCAGGCCGGGTAAATCCCTCCTGTATCATCAATATCAGTTTGCCGAAATGCTCGAAGAATTTCTTCATACAGTTTGTAAAGATAGGGATGTTCGTCGTTAGTGTTTCGCGGAAAGTAGAAAGTATTCGAAAAACACTTTAGCAGCGATCCAATATATGGTCAAAAAAATCCCGTCACGATCTTCGTGACGGGATAGCTATTTTTTACTCGCAAACTTTATACGTTCTAAATAACTGCTTTCTACTATTAAGCCAGCTTCTTCAGTTCTTCTATGTGTGACTCACGGTCCACCTCCTGTTTCAGCGAGCCGCTCTTGTCCATATCTACCAGCACTGGCGCAGCCACGAAGATAGAAGAGTAAGTACCTGTGAACACACCTATCAGCATCGCGAAAGCAAAGCCTCTTGTGGCCTCACCGCCAAAAATGAACAGGATAAGCAGCGTAATGAATACTGTGAGCGATGTCATAATGGTACGGCTCAGCGTATCGTTAATGGCGCGGTTGATAACGCTCGTCTTGCTCTCATTGGGCGACTTGCGGAAATACTCGCGGATACGGTCAAATACAATAACGGTATCGTTCATCGAGAACCCTATCACGGTCAGTATCGCAGCAATGAAGTGCTGATCGATTTCCAGTGCAAACGGCACCTTGCCACGGAAGAAAGAGAACACAGCAAGCGTAAGACAAACGTCATGCAGCAACGAAAGCAGCGTACCCAATGAATACTGCCATTTGCGGAAACGGAGCAGTATGTACAGGAATATCGCGATCAGTGAAATGATCGTGGCCTGTATCGCACCGTTCTTCAGGTCGTCAGAGATGGTCGGTAATACAGTCTGCGAACTCTGCAGGTATTTATTATTGAAT
>CAYNGS010000228.1:0-5476 GCA_964396625.1 uncultured Flavipsychrobacter sp. | reverse complement strand
CTGCCCGGTAATAATGTCGATCTTCAGCCCTGTCTCCGCATATATCTCATCAAGTACCTTTGGCCCGTTCGATGCGTCTCTCATTGCCGATGTAGCACACCCCTTGTAAGCAGTTACGTTATAGATATTCATCAAAAGCTTGTAAGCCCTCAGCGTTTCTATAAGCTTCTTCTTTTTTTGGTCGGTAATGATGCCGTTGTCAAAGACTTCGAACCCAAGCCGGAGCGGGATCCGTAACAGGTTAAGCTTGGTAAAATCGACCGTGCCATCTTTATAAACTGAAACTTCACAAATCAGGAGCCGCGCTGCATTTGAACCTATATCGATGGCCGCAAGTATCACTTTTTATAATTTTTGTTTATCAGGTATTTATAAATAGCCTCCTGCGATCGTACTTCAGGCTTATTTTCATCTCTCTCCACGTAGTGGTTGGTCTGCTCATTATCTAATATACGACCTTTAACGTTTTCCGCAAGCTGAATATTCAAAATATCGATCAGTTCCTGCTGCAGGTCTTTGTCGTTAATAGGGCAGGCCGCCTCAATCCGGTGGTCCAGGTTGCGGATCATCCAGTCTGCCGACGAAATAAATACTTGCCGGTCTTTGCCATTTCCAAACACCATAACCCTTGCATGTTCAAGGTAATCATCTATAATACTGATCGCTTTTAGCCTTTCCTTAAATGTTTTTTGCTCAGTATAAGCGCAGCATATACCGCGGATCACCATTTGGATTTGCACACCCGCTTTAGCGGCGGCATAGAGTTTCTCTATCAGCTCTTTATCAACCAGGCTGTTGAGCTTTATGGTTATCGACGCAGGCTTTTTCTTTTTAGCAACAGCTATCTCCTTAGTTATGAACGACAGCATTACTTTGCGCATGCTTATGGGGGATACCGGCAGCACCTTGCAATTCCTGAGATTTGCGGGTTTTTTCTGCGGGGCCTCGATGTAGTCAAATATCCTGTTTATGTCGGCTATTATTTTCCGGTCTGTGGTCAGCAGGCAATGGTCGCCATAGTACCTGGCAGTGTTTTCATTCAGATTGCCGGTGGATATAAAACAATACTGCTTGGTTCGGTTAAACTCTCTTTTTTTGATCACACACAGCTTTGCATGCACCTTCATTCCATGAATACCCAGCAGCACCTTCACACCCTCCTCCTCAAACTGGGCTTTCCAGCGCATATTCGCTTCTTCATCGAATCGTGCTCGTAGTTCCAGTACGACGGTTACTTCCTTGCCATTGCGTACGGCGTTGATAAGCGCATTAACGATCTTTGAATTCTTCGCTAATCGGTAGCAGGTGATCCGTATGCTCTGCACGAACGGGTCTATAGCTGCCTCGCGAAGGAGGTCTATGACCGAGTCGAATGAGTGATAAGGCAGGTGCAGCAGCACATCGCGCTGCTCTATAATATCCATGATGCGGCAGGGTTGCTGCAGCAGCGGATGAACAAACGGCTGCGACCGCGGACGCAGATCGTTGAAAATGGATGAAGGAAAATCAATGAAATCCTTAAAGTTGTGTATGCGCCCACCGGGTATAAGGTTGTCCTTCCTCGTTAGCCCAAGCCTTTTTATTAAGTAATTCAGCAACGATGGATCTATGTGCCGGTCATACACAAAACGCGTGGCTCTGCCCTTTTTCCGGTTTTTCAATCCCTTTTCCAGCTCGTCTATCAGGTTGGTCGTCACATCATTATCTATTTCCAGCTCGGCATCTCTTGTTACTTTGATTATATAACCCAGGAACCGGTCGAACCCGAAAGGTGCGAAGAGGCCCGGAAGATTAAAACGAATGATATCTTCGAGCAGAATGACGTCGATCCCTTCTTCGTCCGAGGGCAGTATCACAAATCGTGGTAACACCTTTGTCGGTATCTCGATGAGTGCGTACCGCTGTATCATCGACTCCTTCTTGCTGCCCAGTACGCACGCAAGATAGATCGATTTATCCCGCAACAGCGGTATGTGCGGAATGGTTTCGATCATCAGCGGTATCAGCTGTGTTCTTACCTTTTCCTCAAAATACCGTGTTACAAAGTCCTTCTGCCTCCTCGATAGCTGTTTCTCATTTTTGATAGCTATTTTTTCACGTTCCAGTTCCTTTATTATGTCCAGGTAGGTACTGTCAAATTCAGCCTGTTGCGTGATCACAGTTTGCTGTATCTTTCTCAGTATCTTATCGGGGTTCGCCTCCAGGTGCATTTTGGCAGCCTTGCCAAGAAGCACCATCTTATTAAGCGCTGCTACCCTGACTCTGAAAAACTCGTCCAGGTTGTTTGAGAAAATACCCAAAAAGCGAAGCCGGTCGTGAATGTGATTTTTGGGGTCGTTTGCTTCCTGCAGCACACGGGCATTAAATGCCAGCCAGCTCAGGTCGCGAATTATGGTCTGTTTCGTTGATTTTAACATGATGGCATTAATCGCTAAAAGTACCCCCAAATTGGTAGGATAAAAATACTTTACAATTTCTTAATACAGCCCCAGGGATGATATTGTAAACTTTCTTCTGCAAGAAATTCACTCAGCTAACCACTTTTGAATTTTAAATTTACCTATAAGTTTTTGATGCGCTCAATGATCGAGGTTGTGGAATAGCCGGGAACGAAAGGAATGATCTCCACGCTGCCACCGGTACTTTTAACGAATTCGGCGCCTACGATCTGGTCTATTGTATAGTCGCCGCCTTTCACCAGCACATCCGGCCTTATCATTTTTATCAACACTTCAGGAGTATCTTCATCAAACAGGCAAACGGCGTCAACGCAAAGCAGTGAGGCAGCCTGGAATGCCCGGTCCCGTTCATTGGTCACCGGCCGGTCCGGCCCCTTTATTCTTTGTATCGAGCTGTCGCTGTTTAACCCTAAAATGAGCACATTACCAAGATCCGCCGCCTTGGCCAGCAGATCCAGATGGCCGTGGTGAAGGATATCAAAACAACCATTTGTAAACACGATCTTTTTCTGTGAGGCGCGCCATACATTGCACTCGCGGGCAAGGGCTTCCCTGCCGCCCTGTCCCGGCGGCAGGTTATATATTTTGCGCTCTATCCATTGCAGCTTGTGCATCTCGTTTTTTGTTAAAAGGATGAATTGATATTAACGACACCACACCGAGAACGATGATGATCCCTGTTTGTACCGCCCACGCTATCCACCCGAAGGCCTGCGCAGGCACATCGGGTATATTGTATACGGCAAGTATCTGGGCCACCATTAGCGTGTACATACCAATACCACCCGGCGTAATGATCATGCCAACACTGCCATACACCAGCACCACCAAAGCAGCAAGGGGTGTTAAATGATGTGTCGCGGGCAGGCTTTTTAACCCAATATATAGCTGCATCAGGTACATCAGCCAGATGAGGCCGGTATAGCCGATGAACTTCCACCGTTTCTTCATATGGATGATGGAAAAAACCCCGTGCGCCATTTCCTTCATAAATCGACCCACTTTAGTCTCCCTGTGGCGGCGGTAGATCATTATTGATGCGATAATAAGTATGGCAACTACCGCCAGAACGATCAGCAGGACCGTTTGGTGCCTGTGTATCTTATCGCCCAGCAGTTGCATCTTGTCCGATACATAACCGCTTATGGTGCGTATCTGCAGAATAAAGGCTGCGATAGCAATAATGATCAGGCAAAAGATATCGAATGCCCGCTCGGCAACAATCGTGCCGATCATCTTGTGCGCAGGCATTTTTTCGTATTTGGCCAGCACCGTACACTTCGCCACCTCGCCTGCACGCGGCAGCGCCAGGTTGGCTATATAACCAATAAGCACTGCAAATGTTGTGTTGGTGATCGATGGCTTCATATCCACCGTTTCCAGCAGGTAGCGCCAGCGCAACCCGCGAAAAAAGTGAGACAGGAACCCAACAATAAAAATAGGGATCACATACCAGGCGTTGATACTCTTTATTGCCTCCACCAGTTCCGTTGTTTGCTGTGCAGACAACTGGTGCAGCATGTGATAGACAATGTAAATACCCAGCCCGAGGAAAATTATGTATTGTAATATCGTCAGGAGGGTCTTCTTCATGATCCAATAAAGATACAAATGCAGGTTGACAAAATCAGGCCAATAGTATGTTAGAGGCTATTGTCTTCCTTTGGGAATATTACGGTCGGTTTGAATTTTTTGGCTTCTTCGAAATCCATGCTGGCATACGAAATAATGATCACGGTATCTCCCACATTGATCCTCCTGGCGGCCGGGCCGTTCATACAGATCATGCCGGAACCCCTCGTGCCCCTGATCACATATGTTTCCAACCGCTCCCCGTTGTCAATATCCAGCACCTGAACTTTTTCGTTTTCTATTATGTTGGCAGCTTCCATCAGGTCTTCGTCAATGGTGATACTGCCTATGTAATGCAGGTTGGCTTCAGTTATCTTAACCCTATGGAGCTTAGATTTCAGTACTTCTATGTGCATAGCGGGCGCAAAGTTAGTTTATTGGCTGATAAGTTCACCTCGTTATAAGTTAAAAGCCTAATAAGTTAACAGATAATTGACCTGATTTAGTCTTCTGTGAGTTACGGCCCAAATAAAATGACAACTTCAGACCGCAAAAATATCTAATGTTAAATAAGGTTAAAAGTAGCGGGTATATAACAGCTTGCGCATTACATTTGCTTTATATCATTTTTAGACTTGGCAACAACCAAAAAAATAAAACTGAAATGGATAAAGGGCCTGATGTTCTTTAGCCAGGTCTTGCTGCTTGCCTTCACCATACAATGGCTTGTCGGTCAATACAATGAACAACAGGCTCAGCTAAAACAAAATCTTACAAAACTATTCACAGACGTTCAGCAGAAAATAACAGACTCACTGTTACTTACCAACGTCTACGATTCGGGGTTCGTAAACAAGGCAGTTATTGCAAATGCCGCAGCCACCACCTCCTGTGATAGTGCAAGGCAGGTAAAATTGTCTCCTCAGGGGTTACACCGGGTATTAAGCAGCAACACGCTCATTTCGCCCTTGCAGGAGAAAAGGCTCTTCTGGATGGATACGATCGCATTCAACGAGAAGTTCATCAGCGAAATGCGTCACAACGGATGGAACTTTAATTCAAAATGGATAAACAGCAGCGACAGCGATAAAACAGGCGAAAAAGCAATTTTCATCAAAAGCAATTTCTTTACCAACGCAAACGGCATAATAGTAAACAACTACTGGTGGTATTTGTTTTTCAAGCTGCTCCCGCAGATCTGTTTCGTCGTTATTCTGCTCACTATAACAGCAACCGCTTTTTGGATGACCTTTCGCAGCCTGAACGCACAAATTAAGCTCAGCCACCTGAAAGATGATTTTATCAGCAACATGTCTCATGAGTTGAAGACACCAATATTCAATATCCAGGGATATATTCACACGCTTCTTGAAGGAGGAATTGATGACAAGGAAGTAAATGTCCATTATCTTCAGCGCGCTTCCAAATCCGTTGATCGTTTGTGC
>CAYNGS010000227.1:0-5485 GCA_964396625.1 uncultured Flavipsychrobacter sp. | reverse complement strand
TACAAAAAATCGGAAGAGCTTGTGCAGAACGAAAAGGAATACCCTTACATTATCACTACAAACCGTGAGCTGGAGCATTATAACTGCGGCGCAATGACCCGTAGAACAAACAATGCGCTCATCGTCACCGACGATGTGCTTATGATCAACCCCGCAGACGCAAAGAAGCATCTGATCAACGAAGGCGACATGGTTTGTGTGGAGTCTGCACGCGGCAAGGTGGACATCAGAGCCAGGATCACCGACGAAGTGAAACCCGGCATTTTAAGCAGTACCTTCCACTTCCCCGATATAATGCTAAATAACATTACATCCAGCGTATCAGATTCAGAAGCGCTGTGTCCCGAATTCAAGGTAGTGGCTTGCAACATCAGGAAAAGCAAAGGAGAGTACAAGAAGAAGGCAATGGCTTAATTAATTTCGATCTGATAATAGAAAACGGTTTCCAATTATGGAAGCCGTTTTTTATTGGCCTCGCCGCGAAAATAGGCCATCGATCATTGCAGGGTGAAAATGGTCGTTAGTACTTCCGTTCACATCGTTATATAGCGCACTCTTAAACACACTATACAGTGTGTTGAACACAATGTACATAAACAGCCCTCCGGCAACGAAGATAATAATTCCCGCCCTGTCACTCACATCATAACTTACACCGTAAGCTACCACGGTTAACAACAGAAAGAACAACAGAAATATTATTCCCATACTAAAAGAGGCTCCTATGCTCTCTCCCCATCTGGCACGCAGCAAATGCGCAGATCGCTTTATTGCGTCAAATGGAGTCAAATTCTCATAAGCGAGAACCGGAATCACAAGGAATGTTGCCACGCCCCATGTCATGCCGGCAAAGTAAAGCGCGATCTTCTCCCAGGCATTAAGTCTGCTATACACAATTCTGAATAACAGCCCTACAGTTGACGAAAATGCGACCCAAAACAGGATATATCTTATTCGGCTGCAACTAAACGCCAGTCCCCTGGAAATACTAACCTGCTCACCATCGAAATACATCTTCGAACAGCGCATCAATGCTATATTGAAAAAAATGATAGCGAAGGAATTGATGAAGTAAAATGATAACAACGCAACAAACCCCAGCCCGCTGCCCAACTGAATATTGTCAACATTCTGGTCCGATCCGACGTACACTGCCGTTCCAAACGACCCAACCATCAGGGCCATTGATAGACCGGACAAAACGGGAAAGATAATTAGCTTCTTATTTGCGTTAAGTACTTTCAAACAGGTCATCGCAACTTGCCACCCGCTTGATGCTCCGTCAAAAATTCTCACAAAAAAATATTTTATATAAAGTTATGTCCAATTTTTGAATTCGCCACCCGGGTAATATGCCATGCTGCTGTTTAACTGAGTTAAGTCTGATTTTATTCAAAAAATGGCACCGAAGATGTCACTATCTGCTCACATCCGGCCCCCGCGATGAGACAAGCTCGGAAACGGTCTCGTGGACTTCATGACTTAAAAAATCGATGACGCTGCATACTGTTCTCTATTACGTTCAGCCATCGTGGTAATCGACAGGGTTTTTCATATTTGATTTTCGATAAAATAAATGCTAATCCAATAAAAAAATCGAACTTTAACGCAAAGAAAGTTCGGAAAAGTGCTGCTCGACAATCACGGAAGGATAATCAACTATTTAAGACTTGCTGTAACTGACCGGTGCAACCTGCGGTGCTTTTATTGTATGCCCGAACAGGGTATCGATTGGCTGTCAAACAAGGAGCTCATGACCTGGGAAGAAATGCTACGCATATGCTCCCTCGTCGTCAAAATGGGTGTCGAAAAGATCCGCATCACCGGTGGTGAACCTTTTGTTCGGAAAGACATAATGTCTTTCTTACATGATCTTTCAAAGTTGCAGGGCCTCAGACAGGTTACCATCACTACCAACGGAGTACTGACCGCCCCGCTGGTACCGGAACTAAAGAAACTTGGCATCCACTCCGTAAACCTCAGTCTCGATACGCTCGACCGGAACCGCTTTTTCGCCATCACGCACCGCGATGAGATGCCTGCGGTCATGGATACGCTCGACCAATTGCTCAAACACAATATCGATGTAAAAATGAATGCGGTCGTAATGGAAGGCAAAAACACAGCCGATATTATCCCGCTGGTCAGTCTCACCAAAGACCTCCCCATAAGTGTTCGGTTTATCGAAGAAATGCCGTTCAATGGCGTCGGCAGTCATTATCCCGCACTCAATTGGGATCATGTCCGGATACTCGCAGCAATAAAGGAAGACTTTCCGGCGATACAAAAAATACCGGACCCTGCTTATTCAACATCGTACAACTATCATATACCGGGTCACAAAGGAAGCGTGGGCATTATCGCTGCTTACACGCGTTCGTTCTGTGGCACATGCAACCGCATACGCATCACTCCCCTTGGCATGCTCAAAACATGCCTCTATGACAACGGAGTAATGAATATTAAGGACCTCATGCGCGGCGGAAAGAGTGATGAACAATTGGAAAGCGCGCTGAAAAATGCGATAAGCCATCGTGCAAAGGATGGCTGGGAAGCAGAAAAAAATGTAGTCCACGAATCCATGGCGAGCATTGGCGGGTAGCATTGGACTTTTACAATTCATATAATCCTCTAATCCTTTAATCAAGGTTCCGACGAATGACCACAGTATCCGAAGCCGAACGCATCATACAGTCTCAGGCACGAGACTATCGCACCGAGCTCATTCCATTTGAGTCGGCGCTGGGCCGGGTATTGGCCGAAGATCTTGTGGCCGACCGCGACCTTCCGCCTTGTAACCGTGCCACAATGGATGGCATCGCGATAAACTTCAACTCGTTTGAAAAAGGGATTCGTTCATTTTATATTAAGGCCACAATAGCCGCTGGGGATATGCCCGTTGATCTTGAAACAGAAGATCAGTGTATAGAGATAATGACCGGCGCTGCTTTACCCGGTAGCGCCGACACCGTCATACGCTACGAGGATGTAGATATACAAAACGGTACCGCAAGAGTAACCGTAAACGGAATTAAGAAAGGTCAGAACATTCACCGCAAAGGGAAAGACAAAAAACAGGGGGAGACCGTGGCCCCGGCCCCGCAGTTTATTGATGCTACCGTCATAAGTATGGCCGCATCGGTAGGCAAAACCACTTTGCAGGTCAGGAAACTGCCCCATGCCGTTATCATTTCTACCGGCGACGAATTAGTTGACGTCGCTGACCGTCCATCCCCCTACCAGGTCAGGCGGTCCAATAACTATACCGTAAGAGCAGTCTTACAGCAATACCGCCTGCAGGCCGACATGCTGCACCTACCGGACGACCGAAGTGTCACAAGGGACAAAATTCAGCATTGCCTCGCATCTTACGACGTGATCATTTTAACGGGAGGCGTTTCCATGGGTAAGTTCGACTACGTACCGCAGGTGTTGGAAGAACTTAACGTCACGAAACATTTTCACAAAGTGCAGCAACGTCCCGGAAAACCATTTTGGTTCGGGAGTCATGCAAATAGCGCCTTGGTTTTTGCCTTCCCCGGAAATCCCGTTTCCACATTCCTATGCCTCCATAGGTATTTCATCCCCTGGCTCCAGACGTCTCTGTTACAGACTCCGGGGTCCAAACATCTTACCCCAAAGTATGCGATCCTGGATGAAGATGTTGTTTTCACTCCACCGCTACAGTACTTTGCACAGGTAAAGCTGAACATAAGTGCATCCGGGCAATTGCTCGCCACCCCGGTGGAAGGCAACGGATCTGGAGACTTCGCAAACTTACTCGACTCTGATGCGTTCATGGAACTTCCGCTCGAACAAAGTAACTTTAACAAAGGACAGGTTTACAGAATTTGGCCTTTTAAACCGCTTATTTGACAATGAACAATTTAACACACCTTAACGATAAAGGGCAGCCTGCTATGGTAAATGTGAGCGAAAAACCGGTGTCGCTGCGCACGGCAATAGCCCGCAGCATCGTATCTATGCCACAGGAGGTTATTTCGCACTTTATAGACGGCGATATTAAAAGCAAAAAAGGCTCAGTATTTCAGACGGCCATCATCGCTGGCATTATGGCAGCAAAAAAAACCGGCGAGCTCATACCCTTATGTCATCCGCTGGGCCTTGATAACTGTAAGATCGACATACACATAAACAACGAAAACGAGGTCGTAATAGACTGCATCACAAGCATCACCGCAAAGACCGGTATAGAACTGGAAGCACTCGTCGGCGCCAGCATTGCGGCGCTCACTGTTTACGATATGTGTAAGGCGTTGAGTCACGACATCGTGATAAAAGAAACAAAGTTGATGGAAAAAACGGGAGGCAAACGTGATTTCAAAAGAGGATGATCTTTTATATGGCCTGGTGTTAGCTGGCGGCAAAAGCGTGCGCATGGGTGTGGACAAAGGTGCCATTACCTGGCATGGAAAAGAACAACGTTACTACATGGCCGATCTGCTGCAGGATATTTGCAGCGATGTCTTTATATCGTGTCGGGCGGAGCAGCAGCACGAAATTGATGTAAAGTATAAAGCGCTCCCCGACACCTTCACCGGCATGGGGCCCTACGGGGCCATACTCACAGCCCTCGATGCGCATCCCGGCAAGGCGTGGCTCATAACAGCCTGCGATCTTCCCCTTCTCGACCGGGGCACATTGCAATTCCTTGTTCAGAATCGCGATATTTCAGCCATTGCCACAACTTTCGAAAGCCCGTTCGACGGCCTGCCCGAACCGCTGATAACTATCTGGGAATCTTCAGCGCTTCCTGTTTTGCATGCTTACCTTTCAGAAGGCCTCACCTGCCCCAGGAAAGTTTTGATCCGCAACAAAGAACAGGTGAAGATACTGACTCCGCCGCACCCGGACGCTCTGCTCAATGCTAATACGGAGGCAGATGCGGAAAAAGTGCGGGAATTCCTCCATCAAAAATAGATGCCGGCTAAATACAATAATATTACAGAAGAGCATTTGCAAATGCTTTAAATTGCACCTCCCCATTGGCGTTATCGCCTTGGCTGGAATAGTTTTTGTTACTCAATATAATATAACAGCGATCACCAAAATATGTATTTTAACAAGGCTGGAAACATAGTTACTGCTCTTTCCCTGTTGTTTTCGGTATTTTCTCTCACGTCATGCGGCCCTAAGGGGCAGCATACAGGTTCATTTTTTTTCGAAGATCCATTCCCGAAGAAGCTCAGCAACATTATTAAACCAATTGACACAGGCAGCCGAAAGATACTTTCCGTTGCCGACAATGTACGCTATACCTACACCCTGAACAACTTTCAGTCGCTTTGGACCACCGAAAAATATCGTCCCGGCGATGCAGCGGCTAAACTTATCCTTGAGCTCGAGGATATTCAGTACGACGGGATAAACCCCTCCCGGTACAGGTTGTCAGACCTTAAAAACCTTAAGGAGAAACTTGATACTGCAAAAAATGTAACGCTCGACGATGCGGTGGCCTTTGACA
>CAYNGS010000226.1:0-5494 GCA_964396625.1 uncultured Flavipsychrobacter sp. | reverse complement strand
ATGCGCACGTTGCATAACGATCCGAAGCCCGTATTAATACCATAGTGTGTTCGTCCGTGCTTCAGAATATCATCGAGATAGGCCCTGTTATTGGCTATGCGGTTTATTGCGCTTGCTGACAATTCGAGGCTATCGGCTTTCCAATTTCTTAACGACTCTATAGATATATGCTCAGGTAACTCCATAACTGCTCTTATGAAAACAAATGTAATTATTGTTTGGCAGACAACGGCCCGACACAACTGCTGTTATCAGTGTCGCGTCTTGGCCATGTCCTTTTTTATCATTGAAGTAATATCTGCCTCAACGCTTTTATGCGCCGTTTCAGTGATACGCCCTATCTCTTTACCATCTTTTTGCAATATCACCGTTGGTACCAGGTTGATCCTGCTTTTCTTACTTTCACCATTCTTTGTTTTTTTGGTTCTGTCAACCCCATACATAGTTACCGAAGATTCGGGGTAACCGACGGTTTGTAAGACTTTCTCAAGCCTCGGCAGCATATCCTGCGAATCGCTGCACCAGGTACCCATAAATATTGTGAAAGTATAGTTCTGCAGATGCTCCATAAGAAAGGTTGTCGCCTTGTCGTCGGGCTTGTATTCATCCCGCCCATCCTTTAACCAGGTAAACGAAGGCTCGCTGTTCAAGTCGGAGAAGGTAACCCGGCCACTGAAAACCACCTCGTCATTCTTTGGGTCTTTTGATACTGTAAAACAACTATTTTGCCCGTTTGCATTTATGCACAGTGCCAGCATAACTGCAACACCAATTATTTTCATCTTATGTAAGTTGATTCCTGATCACTAAAAGTTTGTTGCGCAGCTGGAGGAGAGATTGTTTCAGGTCGATCGTTTCAACGTCCCGTTTGTTCTGCGTTTTCAATTTGGTTTTTGCACCTGTGAGCGTAAAGCCACGTTCTTTTACCAGATGGTGTATAGCTTTAAGTTCGCGCACCTGAGCCGGGGAATAGAGACGGTCACCTTTGCGTGTTGTGCGTACCTTCAGTTTAAATTCGTTGGTCCAGAAGCGGATGTGCGATGTCTTTACTTTAAAAAGCGCAGCAACCTCACCAATGGAATAATACTGTTTATCGCCCTGCCAGTCGTCGGGTATTATAAACGTCTTTTCTTCTTCAACTATGGGAGCCGCAACCTCTACTGTTATTTCTACCGGTTTTGTTTCTTCTGTTTTTTTGTCTTCGGCCTTTTTCTTAACACGACTCTTTCCTACAGCTTTTATCTGCTCGGGTACTATTTCTTCACCAAATAAGGTTATGATACGTTCGCTCATACTTACAAATTACAAAAATAGTTTTAATTGATGTTGAAACGAGATTTTTTGGTAAAAAAAAGAGGTTGCTCCGTGAAGGGAAACAACCTCTTACTATTTATTTCTTCAGATGTTAAAAGTTGTCGGGATTATATTTTACGTCAGCTTTCTTCGTCACTGCCTGCTGCAGCAACTGGCCCATGCTGTTTCTAAGCTGCATTTCCTGTTGTTTTCTTTGCTGGCCTAAAATCATTTGCATCATGCCCTGGTTTGCATCCGGCAGCGGCGAGATGGTCCGGTTAGTAACCGTAATGAAATAAACCCCACCCTGACCTTTGATGCCGGGGGATAATGTGTTTGGCTGGAAGCTCTGACAAAAAGCATAACCAACAACCTTCGGCTCGAAGCCCAGGTTGGGAACATAGCCGCCTCCGAGTATCACCGTATCAGCCTGCTGAACGGGTTGGTTCGCTGCTTTGGATACCGCATCCAAAGACGTCTGTCCATTGAATTTCTTGATTATTATCTCTGCTTTCTTTTCTTCTTTTACTTTCTGCTCCAGCATCGGACGGTTAGCTGCGGTGATATCGAGCGCTCCTTTGTCCTCAACAGAAGAAAGTTTAGCAACAACGTAGCGCTGATCGCCAAGCTGGAAAACAGGAGAGATCTCTCCCACCTTGTGATCGAATGCCCACCTGATAACTTCGCGCGAAGGGCCGAGGCCGGGAATGGTGAAGTTACTAACCCTGATATTTTCACCGATACGCTTGTTGAGGTTTTGTTTCTTCACAGTAGCATCGAATTCTGCTGCAGTCGGGTTTTTTCCGGCGAACTCGTTTGCTTTGCCATAGATCGCATTGACCGTACTGTCGCTGGGCGCGAGTATTTTTGAAATTGTAGCGATCTGCACTGCGGGTGCAATTCCGCTTTGGTCGAGTATCTCAATATAGTGGTAACCGGAATAGTTGCTGTTTGAAACTTTCACGGTTTTTTTCTCTCCCTTGGTGCCGTCAAATATAAAATCCCCGAATTCTTTTGAGATATCGGGTTTCTGCTGGAGCGTGAATGTGTATTCTCCGCCTTTCTGCTTGCTACCATCATCGTCAGAATATCTCACCACCATTGAATCGAAGTTTGCGCCACCATTAATAGCAGCTACAACGCTGTCGATCCTGGCCTTTGCTGCGCTGTCTGACAGTACTTCTTTATCGCGCTCTTTGGTTCTTACCAGTATCTGGCGACATTTTACAGAATCGGGGTATGTTTTCCTGTCCACAATTTTGGTCATTCTATAGCTGCCGTTCTCGTAGTATGGTCCGTAGATCTCGCCAACAGGTACAGACATTATGGTGTCAGCGAACCGGGACATGAATGTTCTTTTGTTGAGGAAAGCTTCGGAGTAAGAATTTGTTTCGTCGGTTTTACTGTTAACAAAGGACTTGTTGTCCTTTGCAGCGGCGAAGTCACTTTTAAGCTGCATCAGTGCGTCTATCTGCCGTGCAGTATCCGCGCTAGATGGAATAATGTCGAAGGAGACGTACTCGATGCTGCGTGTGGGCTGGTCTGTTTCAAAAATGCCCGCATGTTTCTGCATGTATGCCTTCAGGTCGTCATCGCTAACCTTCACTTCGTTATCCTGAACATCTGTAAACGGTATTTTCACAAACCGGATCGCGGCCATAGAATTTTGATCGGCGGCCATGCGCTTTATCATGAACAATGGTGCATAGGCTGATGCGCCAAACAATGTATTGAATTTGTTTACCCTGCTCATGCGCCTAACGTATGTCTTTACTGTTTCCCACTGCTCCCTGTATTTTCCGGTAGGATCATACTTTTGCGGCTCGTCGACAAATGCTTTTTCCAACTGCTTAATGATAGCCGGATCAAACTGATTGGTCTGAGGATTCATAAAAACCGGCTGGCCCTGTATCTGGAATTGTTTGACCATGGGGTCTGCGTTCTCTCCATATATAAGGTCCTTCTTTTCTTCTTCCGATGTCTGGATACCCAGTTTATCGCATTGTTCATCAACAATGGTTTCATACACTATCATCTGAACAACCTGCTCACTCATCTGCGCTCTTGTAGCGTCGTCCAGTGGCCGGTCTTTATTATACATCATATAAAGGGTCTCGTATTCCTTTATACGCATCTGGTACTCTTTGGGGTCAACTTTTGTACCATTAATTTTCATTACGTTGGAGTCGTGCGTGCCGAAAAAATTTCCAAAGGATCCATTGCGGGCGTCAGAAATAATAAAGCCTATCAGCGCAATAGCGATAACAGCGCCGGCTATTTTCCCATATCTATTTCTGATTGTTTGAATTACAGACATTGCAGGTTTGTGTTATGTTTTTTATTAAGGACGGCAAATTTATGGGAAAAAATGAGATTTTGTAGCCTTTTTACGGATTATCAGCTTTCTTTTTAAATATAAAACTTCATATTATCTGTATATTCAGTAGTTAACTTAAATACGTCGTGAGTAATAGTTTCTCCGAGTTGTTGTTATTTTTTTATTTGATATGCGTTTTTTGGTGCGGCAGACATTTGTTAATAAGTCTCATACCCTGCTGTAGAAATACTGAAAACTTTATGTAAATCACATTGGTTGTTGAAGTTATTCCGCCTTTTTGTTTGTTCTCCACAGACAACTACGATATTAAGATTCTCTTTTTTATCAACAGTGTCGTTTGTTCACAATTCACAAATAAACTGTTAGTTAGCGTTTAGGAGCGTAATTACTATGTGGATAGTATTCAGCTAAAATGTGAATAAAGAGAGATAGCGAGAAATGCAAGAGGCTATATTTTTTTTATTCCCCGTTTCCCCATCCCTAATAGTAGTAGGATTTTCTTTTAAAAATTTAATGGTAATTATTAGGTGTGTGGATAATGGGTAAAACTATCCGGAGTCGTGTGAATCGGAGGCTTGTGTTAAACAAAATAAGTAGTTTTGTGCAGGAATAATTATGTTATCAAATTATTTGTCATAGTATGGAACGATTAAATGAGGTTGGCTTCCTGGATGATGTGGAAATTGACCCATCGCTTGACCTGTTTGACGAGATCGGGAAATTAAAGAAAGAAAAGAAGGCTGTAATACTTGCTCACTATTACCAGGAGCCAGATATACAAGATGTAGCTGACTATATAGGAGACAGTCTTGGACTGGCACAAAAGGCGCTGAGCACGGATGCGGAGATCATTGTTTTTGCCGGCGTTCATTTTATGGCTGAAACGGCGAAGATCCTGAACCCGGATAAAAAGGTACTGATACCCGATCTTAAAGCAGGATGTTCTTTGAGTGACAGCTGCCCGCCGGCGCTGTTTGAGCTTTTTAAGCAAAAGCATCCGGACCATCTTGTGATATCGTATATAAATTGCTCGGCGGGGATCAAGGCATTAAGTGATATTATATGTACATCGTCCAATGCGCAACAAATAGTTGAGAGCCTACCTAAGGAACAGAAGATAATATTTGCGCCAGATAAGAACCTGGGTGGATATATAAACAGAAAGAGTGGACGGGAGATGCTTTTGTGGAACGGCGCCTGCATGGTGCACGAGATATTTTCGCTGGAGAAGATAACAAGATTAAAGGAAAGACATCCGGAGGCGAAGTTTATTGCTCACCCTGAATGCGAGGAAGCTGTTTTGAGGATCGCCGATTTTATTGGATCTACGACACAACTGCTAAACTTTACGAAGAAAGACAAGTCAAACGTTTATATTGTGGGAACAGAGGCAGGCATATTGCATAAGATGCAGGAGCTTGCCCCATCTAAAACTTTTATTGCTGCGCCGCCGGACAATGCGTGTGCATGTAACGATTGTCCGCATATGAAACGCAATACACTAGAGAAGTTGTATTTATGTATGAAGTATGAGCAACCAGAGATATTGATGGATGAAGGAATAAGGCTGGCCGCCAAACGGCCGATAGACAGGATGCTGGAGCTTAGCGAGAAATTTGGCCTGAAATGACAGTATGGCACAAAAATTGCACTACGTTTTTTTATTAAATAGAATATACATAACTTTAACGCCAAAATCCAAATTTTATTTTATGAAGCAATTTAACGCATTTAAAACTTTTTTGCTTGTGGCGCTTCTTGCTGCAACAAGTAATGTGCAGGGGCAAAACCGCCATCCAAGGGCTTTCGGAACTTATGGAGGTGCGTACGCAAATTCGAATTATTATAAAGATTACGTGGGAC
>CAYNGS010000225.1:0-5498 GCA_964396625.1 uncultured Flavipsychrobacter sp. | reverse complement strand
AATGCGCCTGCCAGGGGCTTATTGCCAGCGCGCTGTCGAGATAGCGCTGCCGGCGCTGTGAATACAGGTTGCAGACACTGATGCTATCGAAATAGCGGTTGGCACGTGCGGAGTCGGCGGGTGTTAATGCCTTGTGGCCGCCGGGGGTGGTTTGTGCACGAGATATAGACACGATGGCGAGCAATGCGACCAGCAGCAATGCGATACGGCTATTTTGCATAAATGTGGGTATGAGTGTGGTTGATAACGGTTGTAATATGTAAAATAGTATGTGGGGGTGGGATAGAGTAGAAGCGAACCATGTCGGGTCCAATGCTTTTTGCGGCAAATTCGACGACTTTTGAAAAATTGCCCTATATTTGTTGCAGCTTATCCCGCTACCCAGACGCGGGCACAATATTTTAGGCGATCAACAAAATATCTTTTCCTTAGCTTACAATTTTTAAGATCTTGATGGAATACAACACAACGCGCAGCAAGCTGCTTATGCCTGAATATGGGCGTAATGTGCAGAAAATGATAGAGTACCTGGTAACGGTGGATGACCGTGAGAAGCGCCTGCAGCAGGCCGAGGTGATCATAGAACTGATGGGCACGCTGAACCCTCACCTGAAGACAATAGAGGACTACAGGCATAAGCTGTGGGACCACCTGTTCCAGATGACCGACTTCAACCTGGATGTGGATGCGCCGTACCCATGCCCCACGCCGGAGATGATATACAAGAAACCGGAGGTGCTGCCGTACCCGCAGGAGAACATACAGCACCGCCACCTGGGCAAGAATATACAGGCGGTACTGGCGAAAGCGCTGGTAGAAACCGACCCCGAAAAGCGCCAGGGCCTTACGCAGGCAGTAGGATACTACATGAAGCTGGCCTATGCCAACTGGCATAAAGAGCCCATTCATGACGATATGATAAAGACCGAGCTGGGCGTAATAACCAACGGCAAGCTAACCTATGAGACTGGTGGCTACCGGGTGCACTTCGACAACAACAGGAACTTTCAGAAACGCAATAACAATAATAACAACAACAACCGCAATTTCAAGGGCGGCTCTGGCGGCGGCCAGCGCAACAACAACTTCAGGGACAACAATGGGGGTGGCGGCGATCGCTTCGGGAATAACAACTTTAATAAGAACAGGAAGTTTAAGAAGAAGTAATTGTTAGTCGTTAGTCTTTAGTAGATAGTAGTTGGTTGTTCGATCTATCACTATGAATTGCGTTCCCACTTTTTGTTTTTGACTTTTTACTTTTGAATTTAAAGAATGAACGCATTCGAGATACATGGGGGGCGGAGGTTGCATGGCAGCATAACACCACAGGGCGCCAAGAACGAGGCGCTGCAGGTGCTGTGCGCGGCCTTGCTTACAGATGAGCGGGTAACGCTGACCAACGTGCCGGATATTGTGGATGTGAATACACTGATAGAGCTGCTAGAGGATATGGGTGTGAAGACAGAGCGGCCGGGCAAAAATACTGTTGTACTCCAGGCCGACAACATAGACCCTGATTACTTTACCACGCATGCTTTTAAGAAAAAATCGGGGAAGCTGAGGGGCACAGTGATGCTGGCGGGTCCGCTGCTGGCAAGGTTTCGCAAGGCATACATACCACAGCCGGGCGGTGACAAGATAGGCCGCAGGAGGCTGGATACGCATATACGGGGGTTTGAAAAGCTGGGTGTGGATTTTGTGTATGACATAGATAACCAGATGTTCAGCCTGGATGCTGAGCGACTGGTGGGCGCGAGGATGCTGCTGGAAGAGCCATCAATAACAGGTACGGCCAATATCATAATGGCCGCATCCATGGCCGAAGGGGTGACGACGATTTACAACGCGGCGTGTGAGCCCTACATACAGCAGCTTTGCCGCATGCTTATAAGTATGGGCGCCAATATCAGCGGCATCGGTACCAACCTGCTGACCATAGAGGGCGTGACCCGGCTGCGCGGTTGTGAACACCGGTTGCTGGCGGATATGATAGAGGTGGGCTCGTTCATAGGCCTTGCGGCGATGACGCAGAGCGAGCTGACCATAAAGAATGTGGACGCCAACCAGCTTGGCCTTATACCTGAAACCTTTCAGCACCTGGGCATAGAATTATCTATACAGGACGATGACATATACATTCCCGCACAGGAGCATTACCGCATACAGAAGTTCATAGATGGCTCCATACTTACGGTGTATGATCATCCCTGGCCCGGCCTTACGCCCGACCTGCTGAGCATAGTATTGGTGCTGGCCACACAGGCAAAAGGCACTGTGCTGGTGCATCAGAAGATGTTTGAAAGCAGATTGTTCTTTGTAGATAAACTTATTGAGATGGGTGCGCAGATAGTGCTTTGCGATCCGCACCGCGCCGTAGTTATAGGCCTGGACAAACAGGTGTCTTTACGCGGCATAAACATGGTATCACCAGATATACGTGCGGGGGTGGCCCTCCTGATAGCAGCCCTTTCCGCTTCAGGCAAAAGCACGATACAGAACATTCACCAGATAGACAGGGGGTATGAGCGCATAGATGAGCGTCTTAATGCGCTGGGAGCGGATGTCAGGCGAATCAGTATGGGGTAGTGGTTGATAGGTTGACTGATTGAAACGTCGATACCTGCCCTGTCGAATTCGTATAGGAGTTTCGGTACAATTACAGAAGTAAACTAACGTGGACGCAGCCTAAACCGCAGTTTTCTCGAAGGGGCGTTTTGCATAGCCGTTACGCTGTTCCTGGGCCTCTTTGGCGGCTTTTACAAATGCTACAAAAAGCGGGTGCGGGTTCTCCACAGTGCTTTTATACTCCGGGTGAAACTGCACACCTATATAGAAGGGGTGATCTTTTATCTCCACGATCTCTACAAGGTTGGTGCCCGGGTTTTTTCCTACAGGTATCAGGCCAGCATTTTCAAAAGCTTCGGCAAATGAGTTGTTGAACTCATAACGATGGCGGTGGCGCTCAGAGATATTGGTGTTGCCATAAATGGCTGCGGTGGCTGAGTCGCGATGCAGTTCGCATTCGTAGCTGCCGAGGCGCATTGTGCCGCCTTTCTGGGTAATGGCTTTCTGTTCTTCCATCATGCAGATAACGCCCTGATCGGTGTCGGGGTCCATCTCGGTGGAATGGGCTTTGGGCATATCAAGGACATTGCGGGCAAACTCCACGCAAGCCATCTGCATGCCAAGGCAAATACCGAAGAAGGGTATTTTGTTTACACGGGCAAAGCGGATGGCATCTATTTTACCTTCTATGCCGCGGCTGCCAAAACCGGGTGCGACAAGTATGGCATCGAGATTGTGCAGATTTTCCTTTGCATTCTCCTTTGTCAGGTATTCCGAGTGAATGTTGCGCACTTCCACCTTGCATTCGTTCATAGCGCCGGCATGTATGAGCGCCTCGAGGATGGATTTATATGCATCCTGCAATTCTACATACTTGCCAATGAGGCCTATGATCACTTTGCTCTTTGGATAGCGTAGTTTGTTGAGGAATTCTTTCCATTTCGCGAGATCGGGTTCCTTGCCAAGCGGCAACTGCATTTTTTCGAGACAGATGACGTCGAGACGTTCGCGCATCATCTCGAGTGGCACACCGTAAATGGTATCTGCGTCGAGCGCTTCAATTACTGCATCCTGTGTTACGTTGCAAAAGAGGGCTATTTTCCTTTTCAGCTCTTTATAAAGCGGCTCTTCGGTGCGACACACCAGCACATCGGGGCTTAACCCATGCTCGCTCATCAGCTTAACAGAATGTTGTGTCGGCTTTGTTTTCAGTTCTTTGGCAGCCTTCAGGTAAGGGATCAGCGTGAGGTGTACAACGAGGCAGTTCTCATCGCCCATTTCCCATTTCAGCTGGCGTACCGCCTCGACATAGGGAAGAGATTCAATATCACCAACGGTACCTCCGAGCTCGGTGATGACAATGTCGTACTTATTGTCCTCGCCAAGCAGCAGCATGCGTCTTTTTATTTCATCAGTAATATGGGGTATCACCTGTACCGTCTTACCGAGATAGGCGCCTTCGCGCTCTTTGGTAATGACGTGCTGGTATATGCGACCTGTGGTGACGTTGTTGGCCTGTGAAGTGTAAGTATTGAGGAAACGCTCGTAGTGACCGAGGTCGAGATCGGTTTCTGCACCGTCTTCGGTTACATAACATTCGCCGTGCTCGTACGGATTGAGGGTGCCGGGGTCGACATTAATATATGGGTCGAACTTCTGGATGGTGGTGGTGAAACCACGTGCCTGCAGCAGTTTGGCCAAAGATGCGGCAATAATGCCTTTTCCTAATGATGAGGTAACGCCTCCGGTTACAAAAATAAACTTCGTCATAACGCTGGTTTTGCAGACCGGTGCGCAGCATTGCTGTTATCAATAAATAATAAGGGAGGTAGCTGAAGCGGTCAAACAAAGATACAGATTTTTTTAGTAGAAAGTCTATAGTATAAAGCAGAAAAGTTCGGGAAATTACCTGATCGGAAAAGGATATAACTGTTAATAAATTACGCCACATCGGACGGGGCATTAGTCTCCTCGTCTTTTTTGTCTTTTTTCATTAACATATCCAGCCATTTTCGTGACATAAACGGCTGTTCGACATAGTAATAGAAGGTAGATGAGATCATCAGGACCGGTGTTCCCAACAGAATGATCTGCAAAACCAGATTAGGTACATAATACTTTGTGATGGACAGGCCGATGGTGAACCGGCCGAGCATGGATATGATGGTGTAGTGAAGCAGATAAATGGAGTAACACATGCCGCCAATGACCGGAATGAATTTGTAGCTGAAAACGCGTTTCATAACATCATTTTTCAGCACTGTGTAATAGAAGAAACAAACGAGGAAAGGAAATAACAATGCTGCGTAAAGTGTACTGTGGACCGGTAGGAAACAAATAGCGATGAGGCTGATGGCGGCAAACAGAGGGATGAATGATCTGTTGAAAAAAGCATTGACCTCGCCGCTGACGTAAATGTCGGCTAAAAGTATGCCAGCCAGGAAGTACTGGGCAAACTGGTAGATATTGAGGAACGGAGGAGTATATACCTGCTGCATGAGCACGAAAGATATGATCGCGACGCAGAGTATGAGCCGTCGTGTCGATTTTTCAAGCATGAGTAGCCGGAACAATAGCGGAGCCAGGAGGTAAAACTGTATCTCGATCTCAAGCGACCATGCTACAACGGTTATCAACGGCACATGCCGGAAAATAATGTCGTGTGCATAAACCAGCGATGCGAGCCAGCTTGGGAATAAAACAGACAAGGGTTTGACATGCATGGCGAGCTGAAGGAGAAAGATAGCGGTCATGGCTATAAAGTAGGGCGGTTCCAGGCGGGTGACCCTTCGCAGATAGTATTTAGTCAGCGAAACTTTTCTGCCGTGGTTGATGTAGTGATGAGCAAAGGGAAGACAAAGGATAAATCCGCTGAGCACGAAGAACAACTGCACGCCGCGGTCGCCGCCCGATAGAAAAAGCTCTAACCAGCT
>CAYNGS010000224.1:0-5507 GCA_964396625.1 uncultured Flavipsychrobacter sp. | reverse complement strand
ATCTCCTTATAGCCCTGAACGCACCCGGTAGGAAAAAGATAGATCAGAGCTTCTTCCACCTCCCGCACCCTTCGGGGATCGCTGTGGATCGAAAGAGCAATACCATGTATGTCGCCGCCACGCGCAATCCTAACCAGATTGTTGAGTTCAAGGTTTCAGGAGGCTATCTCGACCGGAAGAAAATTGCAAAACCGGCGGAAAACGTTTTGTTGCCATCGCGTACCAAATATTATCCGGGTGAATATTATTTCCACGATCTGGCGCTCAGCCGCGGCAAGCTGTATGCCAACTCCGTAGGTATGAATTGCATCATCGAGGTCGACTTGGCAAAACCCGCGCCCGAGAATCCGCTATGGTGGCCCAAATGCATAGACGTAAAGGGAAGGCCCGATACTACGACAAATTACATACAGCTGAATTCCATTGCCATAGGCAAAGACCTCCAAAGTTCTTTTTTCAGCGCTTCCGGCGCTTGCATATCCGCAAGGCGTCCCGGTCATAAGAATTATCCGGTTGACAGGCAGGGCGTTATTTTTTCGGCGAGTTCCCGCGAGCCTGTCGGTTTCGGACTCACACGCCCGCATTCTGCGCGGCTTCACAAAGGTAAAATTTGGGTTTCCAACAGCGGTTATGGCGAGGTTGGCTACATCGACAACAGCGAATTTAAGCCCATTTACAAATTTAACGGCTGGACAAGAGGACTGTGTTTTGTCGAAAATTTCTTATTTGTAGGCGTTTCAAGGGTATTGCCACGGTTTCGGCAGTACGCCCCAGGTATTACTTCAAAAACACAGGTTTGTTCTATAGTTGCTATAGATCTGGACAAGAACAAAGTGATAGGAGAAATAAAATTCCCATATGGCAATCAATTGTTCGCCATCGACTATATGATGTCCGCCAGTTGCTCGGGCTTGCCTTTCAGGACAGTTCAGAAATCTTTACCCGAAAAAAAAATATTTTCGGTTTCTTTGGTATAAAAATTATTTTTGCGCCTTATATAATTTTAACTGATAAAAAAACAGCATGAAAAAATCCGATTATAAATTCATCATGTTATCTGCGATGTACGAGAACGGTGGTAATACCACGCATCGTTTATTAGACGGTCATCCCGAATTATTCGTATATCCTTTCGAATCTCAGCCCGGTACTAAGTTTGTCAATGACTACCTTACAAGCATGTATCCTGTCAAGTACAGGTGGCCCATATTCCCGGGTTCTGCGTCAGCCGAGGAGATGTATGAACTGATAATAGATGAAGAAGGCAAAGTGCGCGCCAAGACCCCATACGTCAGCAAATTCCGTACTGCCGATATCCAGATGTCGGACAAGGACCGCAAGGCCGACTTCCTTAAGTTTCTCAAAGGTAAAGAACTTTCAAGGGCCAATGTCATGGAGGCCTTTTTCCGTGCCACTTTCACAGCTTGGAAAAACTATAAAACAACTGGCAAGGAAAAGGCCTGGGTGGGCTATAGCCCCATCATCGGTGTCGACGGCGACAAGATCATCAAAGACTACAACGGCAACGGCCATGTGCTGCACGTGGTAAGGAATCCTTTCTCAGCTTATGCCGATACCAAGAAACGCGCCGTTCCGCTTTCCATAGCACATTACATGACCGGCTGGGTCACCTGCCAGTATTTCTCGCTAATTTTCGCCGAGAAATACCCCGATCACTACCATATCGTGAAATTCGACGACCTGATTAAAGATAAAGTGGGCACATTGTCTGCCGTGCTTAAAAAAGTCGGTGTTGGTTCCAGCAAGACGCTCGAAGTTCCAAGTTGGAATGGCGAGGTGCTGAAAGAGGTATATCCCTGGGGAACTGTAAGAACCCCCACTGAAGAGGCTAACCTCAAAACCGGCAAGGAGCTTACCAAGGACGAGATCAAAGAGATATATGAACGCACAAAGACCTATATCGACATCTTCAAATTCAACAATTTCTATAAAAAAATAAAATAACGTTTTTTATTAATTTATTTACAAGGGCTCCGTTCGGGCCCTTTTTTTTATGGTACGGTTAATTATTTCACCTATTTTTACATGCTATGCCTGAGAACTTTAAAGCCGGTTTTGTGAATATTTTCGGTGCGCCCAACGCAGGTAAGTCAACGCTGCTCAACCTGCTTTTGGGCCAGAGGCTGGTCATTATTTCGCCAAAAGTACAGACCACACGCCACCGCATACTCGGCATCCTTTCCGAACCCGGCTACCAGGTCGTTTTTTCAGATACTCCCGGTATTATCGAACCTAAATACAAACTGCATCAGAAAATGATGATGCAGGTCAAAAGCGCACTCGAATACGCCGACGTCGCTATTCTGATGCACGACATCAATCAGCCCATCGAGGATTTCGAAACTATGGCTTCGTCGCTAAAGCTCAAAGTGCCGGTTATATTGCTGCTCAACAAAACGGATACTTTAAAAGATAAGAGCACGCTTGACACCACTGTAAACCTGTATAAAGACCGTTTCCCCGCCTGGGAGGTGCTGGCCATATCTGCAAGGAAAGAGACCAATACGGACAAAATAATGCCCCTTGTGCTGAAACTGTTGCCCGAAGGTTTTGCATTTTATCCCGATGACAGCATCTCAGATCGCTCCGAGCGCTTCTTTGTCGGCGAGATGATCCGCGAGCAGATCTATGCGCTTTACGAAGAAGAGATACCCTACCATACCGCCGTCATCGTTCAGTCTTTCGAAGAAAAGACCTCGCTCGACATTATAAAGGCCGATATCATCGTAAGTCGCGAAACTCAGAAAATGATCCTGCTCGGCAAGGGTGGCAGCATGATAAAGCAACTGGGCATCAATTCGCGCAAGGTCATTGAGGAGTTCCTGCAAAAGAAGGTACACCTCGAATTATTTGTAAAGGTGCGCCCGAAGTGGCGCGACAGCGAAAACCATCTTCGTGAATATGGCTATAATTGATGACCGGCTCGCTAAGATTCAGCCCATACCCAGGTTCTGGCATCAGAATAAAGTTGCCGCAATGGACATGCTCCGGCTCGATCTGCTCCACCCGGTCGTCTCCGGCAATAAGTGGTTCAAACTTCGCCTCAATCTGAAGTATGCTACGGAGTCGGGTTACAAAACCATCATCACCACGGGCGGCGGTTATTCAAATCATCTCGTTGCCACGGCGTTCGCTGCAAAAATGTATGATATTAAAGCAGTCGGCATCGTTCGCGGAAAATACGACGTGCTGACACCCACGCTCATGGCCTGCCGCGATTACGGCATGGAGCTTATTTTCGTCACAACAGAGGATTACAAAAACCGGCATGAGCCTAAATGGGCAAGCAACCTCGTTTCTCATTTCGACGAGATTTTTATGATCCCGGAAGGGGGCGCCAACGAGTGGGGCAGGGCAGGTGCGGGCCTCATAACGCGGTATATAAATGGTAGCTACACCCACATCGCTGTGTCTGTCGGCACAGGCACCACGCTTATAGGGCTCAGAAATAAGCTCCCCGACAGTCAGCAGGTGCTTGGCTTTGCTCCCATGAAGCAGGGCGCCTACCTCAAGCAGCATATTAGCGGGCATCTGCGGCCGGATAAAGATCGCAATTGGCTGCTTTTCGACAACTGGCACCTCGGTGGGTTTGGCAAGTGCACTCCCGGACTCATAGGGTTTATGAACGACTTCTACCGCGAAAATAAAATACCCCTTGATATGGTCTACACAGCCAAGATGATGTATGGCATCCGTGAGATGCTGGCAGACAACTATTTCTCTGTCTCCGACAGCGTCTTATGCATCCATACCGGTGGCTTACAGGGCAATACATCCCTTCACGGTCAACTGGTCTTTTAAACTCCACAGAATTTCCCGCATACTCCGCAAATTTTTGTGCACTGACCTCATTGTAAAGTAGTTTTAGGTGGTAACCAACTGACTTAAAGCTAATAGTATAATTAATACACATATTATGAAAAGAGGCGATTTTCTGAAAATATTGTGCGTTGCAGGTGTTGTGTTCCTGCTGTCCTTTAAAAATGCGTCTGGCGGCAATCTCCATGAACAGTTGACTTACCTGTATTTCTTCTCCGCCATCACTTTGTTGCTGTTTTACCGCGCAAAAATTAATTAATAGGTAATTAATTTTAGTCTGGCGGTTAATGATTTAATTGGCTATTTTTGGGCATACCATTAAACTACTCTTCACTTGTATTGTCCTAGGGTATTAGCATTATGATGAAGAAGAAAAAATACATACCGGTAACTTTTTCTAAAGACGAGATCAACTACATTACATTAGCCATTGTACTTAAGGTCATAAGCGATGTCCAGGGCACTGAATCTCTTTTGTATTTCAGGGAGTATATTCTCGGCATCGAACTCTTCATCGAAGAAAAATATTTTCTTGATTCCATCTCCGGCATCAAAACAGTATTGTCCGAAAATTCAGTGAATGTTCAGTTTAGAAAGCCACTCTCCGATCTTCTCGAAGTGTTGGTTAATACTATCGACAGCGGTGTAAAGTTCGTCGAGCTTGCAGATACTTTCAGGGCCAAGCTTACACCATACTACGTCAAAGTAATTTGACCAGTTGCTTTTTTCCTCTCGTTTCTTTTGTTATACCCAAAACCTTCGGCGTCAACGCTTTCGCGCAAATCCTTGCTGCGCCCCGCGCCAAAGCCTGTCGGCCCATATACGCCCCAACATTTTCCTTATTCACTTCATTTTTTTGGCTTGTTTTTTTTCGCCGTTTACCTTTACTTAAAATTAATTACCTGGCTTGGTAACCCCTTCTGAAAAATGGAAAAAAGCAATTTTTTAAACGAAATTGGCCTTTTCGAAAAAGGCGCCACCCTCGGGCAGTTTGCGCTTGGTCAGAATTATCCCAATCCCTTTTCAAGTAACACTACGATCAGCTTTTCCCTTTTGGAGTCATCGCTGGTTTGGTTAGACATTTATAATTTTCGTGGCCGCAAGATCGCACAGTTGCTCAACTCCCAGCTCAGCGCCGGCGAGCACGTTGTCGAGTGGAGCCGGCTATGGCAGGGCGAGGTGCTGCCACAAGGCAGTTACGCATACCAGCTCAATGTGGAAAATAGCAAAGGAATATACACTAACATAAAAGTGATGACCATATTTTAAGTTACTGGTGGGGCAGAATGAGGAATACAAGAGGCTGTCTTTCTATAGGCAGTCTCTTTTTTTATACCCCTTTTTACAGTGTTTACTGCATACGCCCCAGTATTTCATACATACTCCTCTTTTATTTGGCCCAGCGGCTTCCCGCAACTTACATTTGTTCAAGGATAACGTTTTGGTGTCGTTCGGAGTTCAGGAAATTGCCTGGTGTCAAAAACAGGATTTATGTCTAAACAGGTAATAAATAATGTTGGCAATAGTGTGGCTGTCTTTTTTACGGTAGCTGTTATGGGGGCGCTCACACTTGCTGTATCTTCTGTTGTTGCCACGTTTATTTATTTTGTTATTACCCGGCAATAGTTAAAAAAATAGATCGTCCGTAACCTTACTTATAAAATGTT
>CAYNGS010000223.1:0-5521 GCA_964396625.1 uncultured Flavipsychrobacter sp. | reverse complement strand
AGACAACAATTCCCGTCGTTCACAGATGCGTATGATGATCAATACTTCATTAAGGATATGCCTTACATCAGTGACAGTAGACGAATATTCCAGCATAATGATGTACCCGGCTTTATCAAGCAAAGTAATAAGTGCCAGTTGCTCACACACCCGGTGTGGTGGACGAGGGAAAGAATGAGCAGGGCGGAAGTGTTCCGGGAGCTGAACGCCGATATAAGTGATGCGATCAACATTAATCTTGTGATGGAAGAAAAATCCATTGAAGATCAACTGGCGCAAAGAAAAAAATAGGGTAACGAGCAATATGTGTGGCATTCTTGCAATAGTCAGTAAGTCGGGAGATACAACTGCGGAAAATCTGGCGGTGGCATCGGCGATCATAAAACACCGAGGGCCTGACGACGAAGGTTTCCTTACCTGGCAACCGGGTGAAAAACCAAAGATCTGGGCGGGGAGTGACACAGCAACATCTACGAGAACTCATTGGCGCTATGCCGATCTGCCGGCAAGCGAAACATTCAGAGTAGGGTTCGGGCACAGGCGTTTATCTATTCTTGATCTGTCACCGAGGGGTCACCAACCGATGGTGTATGAAAAAGCAGAACTCGCGATAACCTTCAATGGGGAGATATACAATTATCTTGAAATAAAGGCCGAATTGGAGCAACTGGATCATCATTTCACCAGCACTTCGGATACAGAAGTAATACTACACGCATGGGAAGAATGGGGCGCAAGCTGTCTCGACAGATTCAACGGCATGTTTGCATTTGTGCTGCTGGACCACAGGAATAATTTGCTTTATGCTGTCCGGGACAGGTTTGGCGTGAAGCCTGTGTATTATTATAAGGGGCGTGACGCCATCTACTTTGGGTCTGAAATAAAGCAGATAAGAACCGCACCGGGTTACCGATTCATGCTCAACGAGCCGATCGCACGGCAATTTCTTGCTTCGGGCGCCGTTGATCATTCCGATCAGACTTTTGACACGCAAGTATTTCATGTGCCCTGCGGGCATTATGCCGTGATAGACTTGTCGGATAAGGCGAGCGAAATTCAAATGAAAAGGTGGTATACCCTTAAGCCAAAAAAATGGAGCGGCAGTTATAGGGGCGCTGTGCTGCAGTTTAAGACATTGCTTACAGATGCGGTGAGACTCCGGCTGAGGTCTGACGTTACGGTAGGATCGTGTCTTTCCGGGGGACTGGATTCTTCGAGCATTGTGTGCATTGCGGCAGAACTGCTAAAAGAAAGAGGCGACTTTGCAGGTCAGGAAACGGTGACGGCCTGCTATGACAATGCCCGGTATGACGAGTGGAAATTTGCCGAGGAAGTGGTGAAAAAGACCGATGCGCATCCACACAGGGTGTTTCCCAGCTTTGGGCAATTGCTGCAGGAAATGGAAGCTTTGCTGTGGCACCAGGATGAACCGGTAGGCAGCACATCGGTTTTCAGCCAGTGGGCGGTTTTTAAGGCGACCCTCGAGGCGGGCCTGAAGGTAATGATTGATGGGCAGGGGGCTGATGAGCAACTAGCAGGGTATAGCGGGAACGACCTGCCGCTGTATACCGGATTCCTGCGTAAAGGACAATTGAGGACGCTTTACAACGAGGCCCGCGCGTATAAAAATGAACATGGCTATTGGCCCTACGGATTTTTGATCGGGGCCATGCAACTGCATATAGGTAAGGGGTTTTCGAGTATGCTGCCGCGGAAGCTGAGATTGAAACGACATACAGTTGATTGGTTGACGAATGGTGAGCCGGCTACAATATTTGATGAGCCCGCTCACAGTTTGCAGGACAACCTGCGGCGGCAGGTATATGGAGAACCGCTGCCTGCGCTGCTGAGGTATGAGGACCACAATTCGATGGCATGGAGTGTGGAGTCGCGAACACCCTTTATGGACTACCGGCTGCTGGAGTTCACTATGGGGTTGCCGCCGCAATATATTTATAAGAGTGGGGTAAGAAAAGTACTGCTGCGTGATGCAATGAAGGGTGTGCTGCCTGAAGCTATTGAGAACCGGAAAGACAAGATGGGGTTTGTGACGCCTGAAGAAGTATGGCTGAAGGGAGAAGGGAAGGATTGGTTTTTGAAGGGTGTGGCAGAAACGGTGAGCATGTTGCCATCGTTGTTTGACGAAGTTAAATTAAAGCGATTCTGTGATGACATGACGGAAGGAAAAATACCGTTTGATTTTACGATGTGGCGCATCCTTTCGTTTGGGAAATGGTATGCTGCGATGAATAAACCCGACAGCAAGTTATAGCATGACCAGCAGGCAGCACATAGCTTTTTTGTGCCACCCCTACCACCGCGGCGGTGTTACGCGGTGGATGGCAGACGCTGCAATAGCGTTATCGCTGGCAGGGCATGAAACTTATTTTGTTACCGTTGACCCTGTGACGCAGTTCCGTTCGGCAAAGGGCCGGGAGACAATGCTGCAGTTAATAGCCAGGGAGCAAAACAAAATTCACATTGTTTCTACAGCAGTTGGGAGTGAATTTGAGTTTGGTTTGCAGGAATATCGAATTTATGTGTACAAGCGGCTGCTCGTGAGGCTGCCGATGGGTACGCCTGTTATTTTGTCCGATGATCCGGCTGTGTGGGCGGCAGCGGCAGAGCTGCACGATTGTTATCCGGTGGTTGGAGTGATGCACAGTGATGACGGTTACTACTATGGCCTCGCGGAAAAATACTTCCGCGAGGTTGATGTTTTTGCGTGTGTTTCCAATCGCATTTCTTCAAACATAAGGAAAAGGATTCCAGGGTTCAACAATGAAAATGTACTGACCATTCCCTGCGGAATAAACTTGCCTGACGCGGAAGAAAATATTTCGGATGGGAATATTTTGCAGCTCATTTATGTAGGAAGAATAAGCGATGTGGCTAAGCGGGTGGGCGACCTGTTAAAGATCGCCGAACAGCTTGCAAGGACTAATGTGCGTTTTCACCTCGACATCATTGGTGATGGAGATGCGCGGGTTGTGCTGGAAGACAAGTTCGCAAAGTCTGATGTACATGAATATGTAACATTCACGGGCTGGCAGTCGAAAGACAAGGTGACCGATTATTTGTGTGAGGCAGATATTCTCTTGCTTACATCAGACTTCGAAGGTACGCCGATAGCTATGATGGAGGCATTTGCGGCCGGATGTGGTGTAGTGGGGACGAGGGTGAGCGGGATTGAAGATTATGAACATGACCCGATGGCGGCTGATTGCCTTTCCGTATACAGCGTCGGCGATATTGACGATGCCGTGGGTAAAATACTTCAATTGGCCGGGGTGCCTAAAAATATGCGGCGCAAGGCTGCAAGAAAACTTGCCGAGGAGGAGTTCAGTATGGAGGTATGCCTGAAAAAGTATCTTAACGCGATCTCCGTACTAAAGGCAAGAAGCGCTGAGCCACCCATCATCAAAATGTCTCCGCTGACCATAATTTATTCAAATATACGCGCAACGGCACGAGGACTAAGGTTGCGTTTTTCCCGAAAATAAAAAACCTTCGCAACTGAATTGTGAAGGTTGGAAATAGTGTATAAATAAGGTTAGATCTTCCAGTCATCGACGCTGTCAGAGTCATTTAAAGCTGACACTTCTGACACTGCTACCTCCGGTACTTCTACCGATTCAGCAGATGCCACAACCGGAGCTTCTTCATTTTCCTGGTCATGATTGAACGCATCGAAATCGAAATCGGGCATGAGGTCTGTTTTTACATAGTTGATCGTTTCGGTAAGACCGGCGAGAAACTTGTTGAAATCCTCTTTGTACAGGAACATTTTGTGACGATCATAACCATTGTCGTCAAAACGTTTTTTACTTTCCGTAATGGTAATGAAATAATCATTTCCACGTGTAGCCCGGACGTCAAAAAAGTAGGTCCTTCTTTTACCAGCTTTTATTCGCTTGCTATACAAACTCTCGTTACGGCTCTCGCCACGGTTTTCTCCAAAATTTTTATTTTCGTACGCCACAATTCTGTGTTTTAAGTTATCAATACGACACAAATTTAATTAAAGAAGTGAAGTATCCAAATTAAATACAATCAATTACGCGATACGGCAAAACCTTGCTGTATTTTACTTCAGAATAAATAATAATATTATTAAAATTATGATACCACAAAATGGTACCCTTTTCCCTTCAGCGTTATTATTTCGATGCCATCGGCGCCGGAGAAGTAGCCCCGTAGCTTGCGTATGTAAACATCGAGGTTGCGGGAATTGAAGAACGAATCGTCGCCCCATACGATCTGCAATAATTCTCTTCGGTCTACAGTATTATTTGTGTGCGCACACAGCATGCCTAATATCTGCGACTCCCGGTGCGAAAGTTTTATTACCTGCTCAGGTGTATGCAATTCAAACCTGCCGGGGTAAAACTTATATTGCTTCAACACAACTTCGTCTGGCAGCGACTGCAAGGCAGAGGCATCGCGGTTCATTATTTTTAGCTGGTTTTCCATGCGTACTATGAGCTCTTCCATACTGAAGGGCTTCTTAAGATAGTCGGTGCCGCCCGAGGAAAAACCTTTTACGATATCGTTTGGCTGTGTTTTGGAGGTGAGGAAAATGATGGGTAACTGCGGGTTGAGGTTGCGGATATGATTTGCGAGGGTGAAGCCGTCTATGTCCGGCAGCATCACATCGAGCAGGCAAATATCTGGCGCGAAGTTGCCAACGTGTTCCATGATCCTTGCGCCATCCTTTTTGTGCAGTACATCATAGCCTCTCAGTTCAAGAGTATCCTTAACTATACGTGCCAGGTAGGGTTCGTCTTCGATATAGAGCACTTTCTTTTTCATGCAGCCTGATCCTTAGTGGAGACAACTAATTATTTTTAACCTTTCAACCTTCAATTTATGAAACCGGCAGGGAAACCGTCATGAATAGTTCGCCCGTCCCCGGGTTAAAATGTCAACGTGAACACGCATCCGCCTTCAGCAATATTATTTACGTTGATACTGCCGTTATGCTGCCGCATTACCTGGGCTGCATAACTGAGGCCGAGTCCGTGTCCCTTGGTATTGTGCCGGTTGCCCGATGGCACACGGAAAAATTTCTCGAAAACCTTTTCACGATACTCTTCCGGTATGCCGGGGCCATTGTCGGTCAGTGCCAGTTGCACCTTGCCATTGGTTTCGGATAAGCTGATGTGAATATTTATTTTACCCTCGCCATATTTCAAACTGTTATCCAGCAGGTTTACGAGCACGCCCTGCATATGCAGCCTGTCGACCGCGATGAGGAAGCCACTGCCTGAAGACTCAAAGGAAACCTTTGCGCCGTACTGGCCAAACCTAAGTTGCATAGTCTGCAAGACCTCTTCCACCATTTTTTTGAGGTCACAGGTTTCCTGCTGCAGGTATATCTTGCCGGTTTCGAGTAAGGATGTATTAAGCACACGTGTTGCCAGCAATTCCAGCCTGTCCATTTCGGAAGTGGCCATACCAAGATATTCCCTGCTCAGTTTCGGATCATCGATGATATTGAAATTATTGAGCGCTTCCAAGG
>CAYNGS010000222.1:0-5528 GCA_964396625.1 uncultured Flavipsychrobacter sp. | reverse complement strand
TGATAAGCTGTTGCGATTGTATGACGACAACGCCAAACACTACAGCCCCAAATTAAAAATACGCCAACCGGAGACTGCCGGAATTGTGAGCGGAAAGGCTGCACTGGGCGAGTGGTGGCGCGATGCCTTCGCCAGACTGCCAACGCTGCACTATACACCTACATCGCTGACCGCAAGCGACGACCGGGTTTTTATGGAATACGTCCGTCTGGTAGATAATGAGCCCGACATGCTGGTGGCAGAAGTACTGGAGATAGCGGACGGGTTGATCGTAGCGTCCCGGGTCTATCACGGTTAATCGAGGTTTTTTATTTCGTCAGCTTTGAGCCTGAGTTGCACATTCAGTTCCTTCCAAAGTTTCACGTGCTTCGCGACTTTTGCCAGGGTGCCCAAGGAAACAATATGCTGATCCACCGCGTCGATACAAGGGTTCAAGACCTGCTCTGAAAAGTACTTTGTTGCTGCATGTTTTCTTTCATTCAACAGAATTCCTGACGAATCAATTAAGGACAGGACCTGCCTGTGAAAGGCTATAGCGTGCGTCTGTGCACGTTTGAGGTCGGTAATTACCTTGTCGTGAGTGGCAAGGTTTTTTTCTTTAGGGCCCGTTTTCCTTTTTAATAATTCCGGTAGCAACTGGTCTGTGTGGGCAATAAGATCTGTGAACGAAAAAACCCTGCAAATATGTGTGGCTGCAGCCTGCCGCACCGCCTGTTTGAGGATCACTTCCAGTTCGTCCTCGTCATTTTCGGAGCGGGCGTAGTTCACAACGCGATCGTCGACGATGATGTTGCTGATATTTATTTTGCTACGTAAAACAAGGCCTTCCATGCTTGTGCAGCGGCTTAGCGCTACATAGACCTGCCCCGGCGCGAAGGACTGACTGAGATCGACAACGGCCTTCTGTAATGTAAGCCCCTGACTCTTGTGCACGGTTATGGCCCATGCAAGCCGCACGGGATATTGTGTGAAACTACCGGACTCTTCCTCCTCAATTTCCCCTTTTTGCGGGTTGAGCGTGTACCGCATATTTTTCCATGTTTCGAGCTCGAGCAGGATGGGATCGTTGTAATCCTCCCCCGGAAAGGTGATCCAAATGCCCTCGAAGTCGATATTTGAGACCTTGCCTACCTTGCCATTGTAGTAACGTTTGGGTGTTTGCAAGTCGTTTTTCACAAACATTACCTGGGCTCCTTTTTTTAACTGAAGCACTTCTTCGGTAGGAAGATTTTTTGTGCTGAAATCATTTTTTATGGTTCCCCTGAAACTATGTACCGGCGTTTCCAGTTGGTCCAGGGCTTTCTGGTTTATATCGTCGGCAATGCGATTGTGCGTGGACAAAATGATGTAACCATCTGCTTTTTGCGGAGCAGCGTCGTACCGCAGATTAAGCGTATCGATATCTTGCTGAGCAACATTTCCGTTCCTAATCCGGTTGAGGATATCAATAAACGCCTGTTCTTTTTGCCGGTATATCTTTTTCAGCTCGATGTAGAGCGGAGGGTGCTGCTGCAATACCCTTGAGTCAAAAAAATAAGGGCTTGTGTAGAAATCGCGTAAGATGTTCCAGTCGTCTTCCGGCGCCACGGGCGGCAGTTGAAACAAGTCGCCAATAAAAACTACCTGGACGCCGCCGAACGGTCGGGACCAGTTTTTACGCACGTGACGAAGAACGAGGTCCATAGAATCGAGCAGGTCGCAACGGACCATACTCACTTCGTCGATGATCAGCAGGTCGAGCTTGCGAAGCAGTTTTAGTTTTGTCTCACGTAGCCGCAGGTTTGCGAGGAGCGAATGTTTATCCTGCGTGTTCTCTCCCTGCCTGCCGAAGCCGCCGATAGTGCCCGGTACAAACGGACCAAAGGGCAACTGAAGAAACGAATGTATGGTTTCGCCGCCGGCATTAATGGCGGCAACGCCAGTTGGGGCCACAACGGCGCACAGTTTGCGCGTTTGGGTTTTGATGTATTTAAGGAAGGTCGTTTTTCCCGTACCCGCCTTTCCTGTGAGGAAAAGATTCTCGTTGGTGTCTTTTACAAATGCAACAGCTTTTTGAAAAACGGAGTTTTCTGTGTCGATGAGGCTGTCAGGAAAAGTTTGAATTGTTTCAGGCATTTGTCCGGGGACCGAGATTTTTTTGGTTTCATCCAAAGCAAGCAAAGTTCGCATGACAGGAGCAATATCACAAAACATCGTGCATAAATGCAGGATAAAAAAATCGTTATGGATTCACTTACATTTCGTAATTTTAGTTTAATGCCCCGGACAATCAATTATTTTATAACCTTAAAACGACCTATATGCAACAACGCTATTTTACAAGACTGGCTATATTTTTTGCCATCTGCCTTGGATTGAATGTAAACTCTTCTGCACAATGTAATTGCGGGTGGCAGTATAAAGTGCCCATCACTGTGACCAACCTGGGGGCCACAATGCTGACCAACTACCAGGTTTCAGTCACTGTCAATACGCAGGCTCTGGTAACAGCGGGTAAGATGATATCGACGGGAGATGATATCAGGTTCTCAGATACAGGCTGTGTTAATCTGCCATACTGGATAGAGAGCGGGATGAATACTGTAGCGACGGTGATCTGGATAAAGGTGGATACGATCCCGGCGAGCGGCTCGGCCACTATATATTTGTATTACGGCAACCCGGCAGCTACCGCTGCAGCGAGTGGTACCAGCACATTTATCTTTTTTGATGATTTTCTGGGATCTAGTGTTGATCCGTTGATGTGGAATACCGTAACAGATTTCGGGACCGTAAGCGTGGGTGGGGGAAATGTAAGTTTTACAGCTACTACTGCGGTGCTGCTTGAGTCTGTCAACTCGTATCCCGGTCCTTATTACAGTGAGATGAATGTTGTATCTGCAACAGGAACATGGCCTAACATAGCACAAGGAGATTTGGGAAATTATAATCTTACCGGGTCGGCGATGTTTATGGATGGAAGCGCTGTAACCATGTGCATGAGCAATACAGTAAGTACGCCGGAATATTCCGGCTCAACGCTTATCAACGTTCCGCTGGGAGCCACTACGGGCATATGGAGTTATGCGCGAACTGCTACGAATGGGGTCGGTGCATGGCCGGGCGGTACGATGACCACACCAGGTTTGGCGGTACCCTCTGGAAACCAGTCTACGGCTTTCGGATGTTTAAATGGCGGTGTATCCACCCTGGTCGTGGATTGGATCAGGGGACGGCTGTATTATGCTGCCGGGACAACACAAACCCTGGGTTCGGAAACGTCGAACGGAGCGCCGGCTATCACCGGCACACCGAACGTGTGTGTTGGTTCGACGACAGCGCTAAGCGATGTGGGAGGTGGAACGTGGAGCAGTAGCAACCCGTCAGTAGCAACTGTTGGCTTGACCACCGGTATAGTGACAGGAGTGGCGGCGGGCACATTGACCATCACGTATATCACATCTGCCGGCTGTTCGGCAACGATGACCGTTACGGTTGGTCCGGCGCCGGCGCCAATCACCGGCACAAAAACGGTTTGTGTGGGCGCTACAACAAGCCTGAGTGATGCTGCCACCGGAGGAGCCTGGAGCAGCGGCGATGCCAGCATAGCGAGTGTCAGTTCGGGGACTGTTACCGGCATGGCAGGCGGAACGGCGGTTATCTCTTATGGATCTGCGGGGTGCTTTGCTACTGCGATCGTGACGGTGAATGCTTTGCCGGCCCCCACGATCGTGCGGGTGGGAACAACGCTCAGCACGACGTTAGCGTACAGCAGTTATCAATGGAAACAAGGTGGAACACCAATTCCCGGAGCGACAAGTGCTACATATCATTATACCACGAGTGGGCTTTATTCGGTGACTGTGACTGATGCGAATGGATGTACAGCAACGTCGTCGACGAGTACGATAAACGTAGGTGTACAGAATATTAATTCGTCATCGGATATAGAAGTATTCCCTAATCCAACAAAGCAAGATATTACGATAACAACATCGGGTGTCATCAACAGCGTTGTGGTTAGCAATATGGTAGGCCAGGTTGTTTATTCGGGGACATTCGACGCTCATCGTGTGAGCATTGGGCTGGAACGATTGCCGACAGGAGTGTATGTTGTGAAGGTTAACGAGCGCGAATATTATAAGGTCGTTAAGGAGTAACAGGAAAACATGTCTTGTATTCAAATGAGGAAGTCACACATTTGCTCAAAATGAAAATGAGAGGTGGAATTAATGCAGCCTGTTCAAGATACAAGCAATCGCAAAATCATACATATTGACATGGATGCCTTCTATGCGTCTGTGGAGCAACGGGATTTTCCTGAATACCGAGGTAAGGCGATAGCGGTGGGCGGAAGCCCGGAAGGGAGAGGTGGTGTGGTTGCCACGGCAAGCTATGAGGCCCGGAAGTTTGGCATCCGTTCTGCCATGCCATCGAAGAAAGCACAAGAGCTTTGTCCGGAAATTATTTTTGTGCGGCCGAGGTTTGAAGCGTATAAGGAAGTATCGAAAAAGATCCGTGAGATATTCAGAAGATATACCGACCTGATCGAACCGCTGTCGCTGGATGAAGCCTACCTGGATGTGACGGAGGATAAGCAGAAAATAGGTTCGGCCCTAAAAATTGCAAAGGAAATAAAAGCCGCAATAAAAGAAGAGTTGCAATTGACGGCATCGGCAGGGGTTTCCATAAACAAGTTTGTAGCCAAGATAGCGTCGGACCTTAACAAGCCGGACGGACTGACGTTTATTGATCCTGCAAACGTTTTATCATTTATGGAGCAGTTGCCTGTAGAGAAATTTTTTGGAGTGGGAAAGGTGACTGCTGACAAAATGAAGGGTATGGGCCTGTATACCGGTGCGGACCTGAAAAGAATGGAGGAAGATGAACTTACCAGGCATTTTGGAAAGACTGGCCGTTTTTATTACCGGATCGTGAGGGGCATTGACGACAGGCGAGTAGAACCACACCGGGAGACAAAATCGCTGGCGGCAGAAGATACATTTCCCGTTGATCTTACGGAGATAACTGCGATGAACACGGAGCTTGAAAAAATAGCGCAGACGGTTTGCGGCAGGCTGGAAAAATACCAGCTGAAGGGCAGAACGATAACGCTGAAGATAAAATACAGTGATTTCAGAATAATAACCAGGAATCAGTCGTTTGCGGAACCGATAAACGATATAGATACTATCTTGTCTACGGCCATGCGATTGCTGGAAGCAACGGATGTGACCGATAAAAGGATCCGGTTGCTGGGGATATCAATTTCTAATTTCGGAATAGCGACTAACATTAACAGGCGGGGTAAGGGAGGCCAACTGGAGTTGTTTCCAGAATGATATTTTGCCCCGCGGACAACCAATTATTTCCAGCAGAAAAACGCTGCCAATTGGCAGCGTTTGTGATGTTAGCTATGACAGGGAATTCTTAGTTGTAGTTAACAGTTACCGGCACACCAGAAGCGTTGGTGTAAGTGCCCGGAGCTTGTGCGGCGTTTACGTTCAGGGTAGCGCCTACATTCAGGGTCTGTGAGCCTAAAGAGCTCA
>CAYNGS010000221.1:0-5553 GCA_964396625.1 uncultured Flavipsychrobacter sp. | reverse complement strand
AGCTGAACTTCAACTGGGCTCACGTGGATACGGGGCTGTGGTTTATGATGGGCGTAGTGCTGCTGCTGAATGCTGTACTCTTTTACATTTTCAAAAGCTATGCGGGCATAGTACGATACACAAACATTGAAGACGCGCAACGATTAGTGATGGTGAATGCCATTGCTGCATTTCTGTACCTGGCGCTGAATATTTTCGTTTTGAAGTCTGGGAATTATTTTACGCTACAGATCGTTACTATAAATTTTCTGATCACCACGTTTGTTATTATTTCGTACAGGCTGGCTGTGCGCTATTGCTTCAATTTTTACAAATCGCTTTCGCAGGGACTGAAAGTGCATAAAAAGAAAGTGGTCGTTTATGATACTTCGGCCGACGGCCTGCACATTCAGAAAGTAATGAACAGCCTGCCTAACGGTGATATGCAAGTGGTGGCTTTTCTTGATGACTCATTCAATACCTCCGGTAAGTTAGTGGAGGGCATTCCCATATACAGCACCAGCGAAAGCAGCATCATAAAACTCAGGAATGAAGGTGTGGAACTGCTGGTACTTGCCAACAAGCAAATGGAGAAAGGCAAGCTGAATGATCTTGTGGACATATGCCTGGCGCACGGCATAAGGATACAGCAAGTGCCCACCATGCGCGACTGGCTGAACGGGAAACTGGACACGCAGCAACTGCAGGATATAAACATAGAAGACCTGCTGGAAAGAGAGGTGATAAAAATACACAACGAGGCCATATACACCGAACTGCGCGGCAAGAAGATATTGGTGACCGGTGCAGCAGGATCGATAGGCAGCGAGCTGGTAAGGCAACTGATACAGTACCGCCCCTCAGTGATCATTATGTGCGACAAGGCCGAAACGCCTATGCACGAATTCAACCTGGAGATACAGGAAAAATACAAGCATGCCAATGTGAAGGCCTACCTGGGGGATATATGCGACCGGCAGCGCATGGAACACCTCTTTGAGGTGTACAATCCGCAGATCGTGTTTCATGCGGCGGCTTATAAGCATGTACCGATGATGGAAGATAACCCATCGATAGCGGTGCTGAACAATGTAATGGGCACGCGGATGCTGGCCGAACTGGCCGTGGCCAACGACGTAGAAAAGTTTGTGATGGTATCGACCGACAAGGCCGTGAACCCAACCAATATAATGGGCGCATCGAAGCGCATAGCCGAGATATTTACCCAGAGCTATTACCGGCACCTGACACAGGACCTTGATAAAAGGGAGCATAGCATAACAAAGTTTGTGACCACCCGCTTCGGAAATGTGCTGGGATCGAACGGATCTGTGATACCACGGTTTAAAAAGCAAATAGAAAAGGGCGGGCCCATCACTGTGACGCACCCGGATATAACCCGCTACTTTATGACCATACCCGAGGCCTGCCTGCTGGTAATAGAAGCCGGCGTAATGGGGCAAGGCGGCGAGATATTCATATTTGACATGGGCAAGGCTGTGAAGATAGTGGACCTGGCGAGGAAGGTGATAAAACTGGCCGGCAAGGAGCCTGATGTGGATATACAGATCGTGTATACGGGACTGCGGCCGGGAGAAAAACTGTATGAGGAGCTGCTAAACATAACCGAGAGCACGCTGCCCACCTACCACGAAAAGATACTTATAGCCGATGTGCACCAGTATGACTTTGATGTGGTGGAGCGGAAAATAAACAAGCTAATAACGAGCGCCCAAAAGCACTATACGCTGGAAACCGTGTACCTGATGAAAGAGCTGGTACCTGAATTTGTAAGCAACAACACCGCCTATGAAAAGGTAAATTCGCAGTTTAAATAAACCATCTGCGCCGGCTACCGGGCAAAGATATAGCCCAGCTCCACTTTATAATAGTTGGCCAGGTTCCAGAGCAGTTCGAAACCGAGGTCTTCGTAACGGCCCTGCTCTATCTGGCTCATGACAGACTGCCTTATGCCAACGGCCCTGGCGACGGTTTCCATTTTTTCATGTCTTGCGTGCCGGAGATCACTTAGTTTCTGGCCAATGAACCCGAGTAATTCCCTGAAATCAGCATCTGTGAACATACAATAGCATTTACTGTACGTAAATCTATTTTATGCGCTGCGGAAAAAATACAGGTAAAAAACTGAAAACTTCAGATCTGTCAGATATAAAACATCACCTGAAATAATGGATAGCCCCGTTGGGCACAAAATAGCTTTTTACCGCCTTTTGCTACAACCTGATAGCCCGGATGGGGCATAAAGGCATCTTAAAAAAATCAGTGAGAACCTATTGTGCAGAAGTGAATAGTATGACCTGTCCTGAAATAGCGATGCGCATCATAATGTAAAAACAACGCGTTTTGCGCGGTGCCAATATTTGTTTGAGATTATGGCTGCTATTTTTCGCTACCTTATATAACCGAGTATCTTCAGCATGCTTTGGGGCGATTGTTCCTTGGCGTAGAGCCAGTCTTCCAGCTCGCCGTCTTTGTTTCTTTCCACTACTACGTGCTTTGGCGAGGGTATCATGCAGTGCTTGATACCGCCGTAGCCGGCAAGCTGGTCCTGGTAGGCCCCGGTATGAAAAAAGCCTATGTAGAGAGGGTCTTTCCCTTTTTCTTTTTCAAGCTTAGGCAGGAACACAGCGTTCACATGCTCTTCGGAAGTGTAGAAGTCGTGGCTGTCGCAGGTGAGTCCGCCGAGGTGCACCTCCTGGTATTCCTTCTCCCATTTATTGATGGGCAGCATCAGGAATTTTTCGCCAATGCCCCAGGTATCGGGCAGCGTGGTAATGAAGGAACTGTCGATCATGTACCATATCTCGCGGTCGTTCTGCATCTTTTCATCCAGCACGCTGTATATGACTGCGCCCGCCTCCCCAACCGTAAAGGAACCGAACTCGGTGTATATGTCGGGGGTATCCACCTTGTTCTTCTTGCACACTTTCTTGATGGTAGATACGATCTCATTGACCATATAGTTGTAATCGTATTCAAAACCGAGGGAATGCTTGATTGGCAGGCCGCCACCAATGTTCAGGCCATCGAGTTCGGGACAAACTTTTTTCAACTGGCAGTAGATGTTCAGCACTTTATTCAGTTCGCTCCAGTAGTACACATCATCCTTTATGCCCTTGTTCATAAAAAAATGCAGCATCTTGAGCCTGAACTTTTCGTTGCCTTTTATTTTATCCACGTAAAACTCCAGCACATCCCTGCTGCGGATACCGAGCCGCGAGGTATAGAAATCGAAAGTCGGTTCTTCTTCGCTTGCTATGCGGATACCAATATTCACAGGGTCCTGGGCACGTATGGAGCGCTTGTAATCGTCAAATTCGTTCTTGTTATCAATGATAGGGATGACGTTTTTGAAGCCTTCATTTATCAGGCGGGCAATATTGCGTGTGTAGGTTTTGGTCTTAAAACCATTGCATATAATGTAGGTATCCTTTGTGATCTTACGCCGCTTGTAGAGCTGCTTTATGATCTCGATGTCGTATGCGAATGAGGTTTCGAGGTGCACACCGTGCTTCAACGTCTCCTCCACAATAAACGAAAAGTGAGAGCTCTTGGTGCAGTAGCAGTAAAAATACTTGCCATCGTACTTATGCTTTCTTATGGCATCGTTAAACATTTTTTTTGCCTTGGTGATCTGCATACCAATTTTGGGAAGAAAGGTCAGTTTGAACGGGGTGCCGTATTTTTCAATAAGGGCGCTGATATCGACCCCATTAAATTCCAGCGTATTATTGTCATTTACCTCGAATCCTTCCTGCGGAAAATGGAAGGTCTGGTGTACGAGATCGGTGTATGTATTATTCATCTATGATCAGCGGGAAAAGGCGATGTGAATCCGGTTTTAAAAATCAAACAAAAATAATTATTTAAAACAACGAAACGCGAATTATTTTAAAAGGATATCTTAAAAATAGTTTTATATTTTTAGCTGCATGTGCGGCGTTGTGCGGCGCCTAAGTGGGATAGCTTCTTTCGGACGTGCCTTTTGGGACCACAACAAAAACCGAAACGAGCCCGATGTTCAGCAAAGAGCATACGATGCGTAGTTTAGGTGCGTTTGGCGTTTTAACGAATTAACTTTATATGTTTGCACCCATTTTCACAGCATGAAAAAGGCATTGATACAGATGCACCTGGCTGTTTTGCTATGGGGCTTTACGGGGGTACTGGGCAGGGCTATATCGCTCGATGCCCCCGTTCTGGTGTGGTATCGTATGTTGCTAACGGCGTTGTTCATGGCCATCATCCTTGTGTACAGAAAGCAATGGGTGAGACCGGAAGGGAAGGACGTGAGAAAACTGGCGGTGGTAGGCTGCCTGATGGGGCTGCACTGGGTGGCATTTTACGGAGCTATTAAATTTGCCAATATTTCTATTGCATTGGTTTGTCTTTCCACGGCAAGTATCTTCACATCGCTGCTTGATCCGTTTGTGAACGGCGGTAAGCGGGAGGTGCGCGAGATGCTGCTGGGGTCGCTGGCCATTGCCGGCGTGTATCTTATATACAGGTTTCAGCAGTTTTATGGCCTGGGCATTGCCTCGGGCATAGTGGCGGCGATCCTCAGCTCTGTGTTTACGGTACTGAATAAAAAGATCGCCAATAAATATCCTGCACGGACGATGGTATTTTATGAAATGGCTACGGGCTGGGTGTTCATATCGGCATTGATGCCAGTGGTGTTTTACTACATGCCGCAGACGAAGTTCTTGCCTCGTTTTGCAGGATTTTCTTATTCCGGCCTGCTGCAAAATGACTGGATCTGGCTCGTTATTCTGAGTCTTTGCTGCACGGTATGGGCGCAGTCGCTGGCGCTGAACGCACTAAAGAAACTGACTTCGTTCACCGTTACCCTGTCTGTAAACCTGGAACCGGTGTATGGCATAATACTGGCATTTGTCTTCTACAATGAAAACAAAGAGATCATTTTTAATAAGGGAACGACAGATCTGAACTGGGGCTTTCTGAGCGGTATGGGGCTGATACTGCTATCCGTGGTGCTACAGATGCTACGGCTGCTGAAACCGCGTTTTTCTACAGCCGGCTTTGTGAAAGAGAAGGGGGGGATAGATTAGCGGGTAATCTATTTTAAATTATAATGCAATAAAATTTCAATGAGGAGAGTTTAATCGCTACTATAAGTACACGAGCAACTTTTGCCTATTTTAGCAACATGAAGCGTATCACCTTTTTTGTTTTTATTCTTTTTGCCTTTCCGTCCCTGGCACAGCCTGTATGGCAGCAGCGGGTAGATACAAAAATCGAAGTTCGCCTCGACGACAAACACCATATGCTACATGCTTATGAAGAGTTTGTTTATACCAACAATTCTCCCGATACGCTCCATTACATATATGTGCACCTATGGCCTAATGCCTATAAAAACGATCATACGCCTTATGCACGACAGGCCGACCTGAACAGGAGTGTGGCTTTTTATTATTCAAAACCGAAGGACAGAGGATATATAGACAGCCTGCAGTTTACGATCGACGGGCATGCAGCCGACTATTACTCTTCTGACAATGCACCGGACATAGCCCGTATAGACCTGCA
>CAYNGS010000220.1:0-5570 GCA_964396625.1 uncultured Flavipsychrobacter sp. | reverse complement strand
TGAGCGCCCACCTTGAAGACACAGGTGGACTGCTGGCATCGGTTACCGGCCGCTTCTACGCTATGGACCGTGACAAACGCTGGGAACGGGTGAAGATAGCTTACGATGCCCTCACGGAGGGGATCGGAGACCGGGTCATTGATCCCATTGAGGCCATCGAACGCTCTTATGCCGATGGTATCACCGATGAATTCATCAAACCCATAGTCGCGTGTGAGATCAATGGTAAGCCACTTGCCACTATTAAGAACGGCGACGTGGTTGTCTGCTTCAACTTCCGCACCGATCGCTGCCGGGAAATCACAGTTGCCCTGACGCAACAGGATATACCCGAGCAAAACATGCATCCGCTCGATCTTCATTACGTGACCATGACGGAATATGATAAAAGCTACAGAAACGTGGGCGTTATATTCGAGAACAGTGATCTTAAGAATACGCTTGGCGAAGTGCTGGAGGCAAACGGCAAAACCCAGATACGCATAGCGGAAACAGAGAAATACCCGCATGTAACGTTCTTCTTTTCCGGTGGCCGCGAGCAACCGTTCAAAGGCGAAAAAAGGATCATGATCCCTTCTCCCCGCACTGTGGCAACCTACGACCTGAAACCTGAAATGAGCGCCATTGAGGTTACCGATGCTATATTGCCGGAAATAAATGCACAAACTGCCGACTTTATTTGTCTCAATTTTGCCAACGCCGATATGGTTGGACATACCGGTGTCTGGAATGCGGTAATAAAAGCTGTGGAAACCGTTAACGATTGCGTGGCCCGTATTGTGCCCGCCGCACTTGCAAACGGTTATGGGGTATTTCTGACTGCAGATCATGGAAATGCTGACTACCTCGTCAACGAAGATGGAACACCGAATACGGCGCACACACTCAACCCAGTGCCGCTGTTCCTGATCTCCAACGATTATAAAGGTGTGCTGAAGCCCGGCAAACTCGGAGATCTTGCGCCTACAATCTTAGCCTACATGGGTATTACCATTCCGGCCGAAATGACCGGCAATATTTTGACTACCTAATGCAATAATGTCGGCATAGTTCCAGTTCTTAGACCTGATTTACCGGTCCATGGGCCGCTTATTGCCGACTGCGCGTGGTTCCTATTCAGAAACTTTAGTTATTTTACAGCTATAATACCAAGCCAATGCTAAGCATCCGAAATATTGTGAAGCAGTATGCCAGTCAGCGCGCACTGGATAATGTGAGTATTGAAATAGAGAAAGGAACGGTTTTTGGATTGCTCGGACCAAATGGCGCCGGCAAAACTTCGCTCATACGCATTATAAACCAGATCACAGCTCCGGATTCAGGTGAGATACTCTTCAACGGTGAAAAACTCAGCCAGGTACATATCGAGCGCATTGGCTACCTGCCGGAAGAGCGCGGCTTGTACAAAAAAATGGAGATCGGCGAGCAGATACTCTACCTTGCCCGTCTAAAAGGCCTGACCAGAGACGAGGCGCGCCGCCGTACAAAATACTGGTTTCAAAAATTAGGTATAGAAAGCTGGTGGAACAAAAAGATCGAAGAGCTATCCAAGGGCATGCAGCAGAAAGCACAGTTTGTAGCTACCGTGTTGCATGAACCTGATCTGCTGATACTGGATGAGCCATTTACGGGATTCGACCCCGTGAATGCGGAGATCATAAAAAATGAGATACTGGAGCTGAATAAAAAAGGTGCGACGATCATATTTTCCACACACCGCATGGAGTCGGTGGAAGAGCTTTGCGACTCGATAGCCCTGCTTAACTTATCGCATAAAATACTGGATGGCAAAGTGAAAACGATCCGGAACACATATCGCAACGGCTCTTACCTGCTCGAATACGAGGGCGACAAACTAAATATTGACGGGAGCGCGCCTTTTACCGTACTATCCGAAGCAAGCCTGGACGGCGGGCAACAACTGAGACTGAGAATGAATCCCGGCCACAGAGCAAATGACATACTGCTTTATATGCTACCCAAAGTCAGCATCAACAAGCTGGAAGAGATCGTGCCCACTATGAACGAAATATTCATTCAAACCGTCAGCAAATCAAACTAAACAATGAACAAGATACTGCTCATCATACAACGGGAGTACCTGACACGCGTAAGGAAGAAATCATTTATAGTTCTCACTATACTTGTTCCGGTGCTGTTTATAGGCATGTTTGCCATCATCGGGTACCTGGCGGTAAAGGGAGACGATCTTGCGGATAAGAAAAAAGTAGAGGTGATAGATGAGAGCGGCTTGTTCGCCGGTAATCTTAAAAACACAGGTTCAATAGAATTCAGCTACACAAAGGATAATTATGCTAACGCAAAAACAAAATTTATTAAGGACGGTTACAACTACCTGCTGCACATACCTGCCTCAGTAAGCGATGTTGAAATGATCAGTGACAAAAAGCCCAGCGCCACCACGATCGAGACCGTAGAAAGCGGGCTCAGCAATATTGCACAGGCACAAAAACTGCAGGCCGCGGGTATTGACACCGCAGTGCTGGCAAAGGCACAAAAACGCATTTCGATACAAACAAAACAGATGACCGAGACCGGCGAAAAGGATGCGCAGACTTATGTGGCCTACGCCGTCGGTTTTTTATCGGCATTTCTTATCTATATATGCCTGTTTATCTATGGCACCCAGGTTATGCGTGGGGTGATAGAGGAAAAAGTGAGCCGGATCGTAGAGGTAATTATTTCCTCTGTAAAACCGTTTCAGCTCATGCTGGGTAAGATCATAGGCGTGGGCATGGTGGGGCTAACCCAATTTATTTTGTGGATCATCATTTCTATTGCGCTGTCGACGGTTGCCGGAACGCTGGTTGCCAAAAGCAGCGCGGTAAGAACCGAGCAGGTGTCTCAGCTGCAGCAGGCGTCCCCGGCACATGCCACCGCGCAGGCAGCAAAGCCGGACAATGGCATGGCAATAATAATGAGCTCAATAGAAAGTATACCGGTCACCTATACGTTGTGTTGCTTCCTTTTTTACTTCCTGTTTGGCTACCTGTTATATAGCGCCATCTTTGCAGCAGTGGGCTCAGCCGTGGACAATGAGACCGAAACGCAACAATTCATGCTGCCGATCACACTGCCCCTGATATTCACGTTTGCACTGGCCCAGAGCTTTATTATCAACAACCCGGACAGCTCCCTGTCTGTCTGGCTGTCTATGATACCGTTTACATCGCCGATAGCCATGATGATACGGATACCCTTTGGCGTTCCTGCCTGGCAACTGGCAGCCTCTATGGCTTTGATGGTCGTTGGCTTCCTGTTCACTACATGGGTTGCGGCCCGTATATACCGGGTCGGTATCCTTATGTATGGAAAGAAGGCGAGTTATAAAGAACTGGCCAAATGGTTTATGTACAAGGAATAGCATTTTTCAAAAGATTGGTGTTCCCTGCGACTTTTGACAACATGATTCTTTAACTTTGTTATGAAGAAATAACGCATAAAGACATGCAATACACTTATAAAATATTGTTGCATAAAGAACCTGAAGGTGGGTACACGGTTTCAGTACCGGCCCTGCCCGGCTGTATAACCTATGGCGAAGACATTGATGAAGCGATGGCCATGGCAAAGGACGCGGTGGAACTTTATATAGAGGAATTAAACAGCCGCGGAGAGTCTATTCCGGACGACAGTAATACTTTGGAATATTCTCTAAACCTCGTTACCGCATGAATTTATCGCCGACCTATTTAATAAAGCTGTTGCTGAAAAACGGCTTTCTTTACAAACGCGCGAGTGGATCTCACCATATTTATTACAATCCAGCAACTCATGTTACTGTCACAGTGCCCATACATGGCTCTAAAGATTTAAAAAAGGAACGTTTTTATCTATTCTGAAACAAGCGGGCATCGAGAAACACGATTGAACTATTTTCTAATATACCTTTACCGGATAATATCAAAGAAACCAACAGTTAGCATGGGCGTAACAAGGAAATATATCAGGCGGTTGCTTACAATTACGTTTGTGTTACTTGTTGCTCAAGATAGCTTTGCACAAATGGAAGTATCATCGGGCATTGACCTGAGTTACCCGATTTTGTTAAACCCCAACAATTCCAAGCTCAACTACGGACAGATCAGCTTTGGCCTGCGGTTTGGTATTGCATACAAACCGGCCGAAACACAGTTTTTTCCCATTCTCACAGCCGCTTTTGGCAGAACCAGACTGCCGCTGAAGCAATTCGGGCAAGATGTTGCCTTCGTTAATTTTGACTATCTGAATGTGATGCTGAACGAAAACTATATTGTGCGGTTTACATCGAGTGAGTTGTTTTTATACGGAGGTATCGGCTTTACCTACCTCATGAAAAAAGGTGTCGGCATCGCAGGCCCGGCAGGAGAGACAATGAAGGCCTCCATCGATTCGACAGCCTACCTGACCAGCACCTTCCCGGCTTTAAATATTGGCTTTGAATACAACTATGGCGAATCGGCCGGCAAAGACTTGTATCTGACAATGGGTCTAAACTTTCAGTACATACTGTTGCTAAGCGACCGCAACACCTATTATCTGAATGTAGACAAACCTGGCAATATACATGATAAGTATACGGCTAGCCTTGCCGGCAATGTAATAACTCCCGGCTTTTATATCGCCATTCATTACCTGCTGCACGTTCACAAGAAGGGTGGTATGTATTTGTAATCTTCATTAAAAGAACAGGAACTTCTTTTTCTTTTTCATCACGGTTACCTTCATCCGAATGTCCTGATTGGGGCGGTCGTGCGGATCGCGCGGCTCAAGGGCGATTTTGTCCACTACATCCATGCCCTCCAGCACTTCACCGAAGACCGTATAACCGCCATCCAGGTGAGGTGTGCCGCCAATGGTCTTGTACACTTCGCGTTGGTCGGGAGTGTACTTACGACCGCTCCGCTGCTCCAGGTTGTTCAATTCATCGTCTGTGAATTTTTTGCCGACCACTATATAGAACTGGCAGGCCGAGCCGGCTTTCTCCGGATTGTTATCCCTTGCCACACCCAGCGCGCCCCGTTTGTGGTAGTCCACATCATTAATTTCGGCCGGTATGGTATATTTCAGTCCGCCTCCGCCAAGCATCTGGCCGGGCTTTGCATTCTTAGAATCCGGGTCGCCCCCCTGGATCATAAAGGCCGGTATAACCCGATGAAACAGTGTACTGTCATACAAATGATCTTTCGCCTGTTTCACCATGTTTTCGGTATTAAGCGGAGTATTGTCGTAGAGTTTCAGAATAATATTGCCATATTCAGTCTCTATTTTGATCTTGTGTTTTTGCGCCAATGCGGTTGTGACAATCAAAAATGCAGTAGTGACCAGCAGTATCCTCTTCATAAAAATGATTTGTGGGCGCAATATAAAATTTACACCCCAATTGCGGAACAATCTCCAAAAATATCAACACAAAATTCAGTTTTTTTTCTCCTGGCAGAGTTCTATCAAAACGCCATTTGTTGTTTTCGGATGCAGGAAGCATACCAGCTTATTGTCAGCCCCGTTCTTCGGTTGCTCATTCAGCAGTTCGAAGCCGAGGGCGGCAAGCCGTTTCATTTCGGTTTCTA
>CAYNGS010000219.1:0-5572 GCA_964396625.1 uncultured Flavipsychrobacter sp. | reverse complement strand
AAACTCTATTTAGAGAAGTATAAACTAAGATTTTGGGCATTCGCGTTTATAATAGTGTTGCTAAAAAATGTGCTATGCCAAGCGATTTCAGTATGAAATTTATTTATTATCTTTGCATCAGCATTACAGCAGGGAATTCAGGCGGTGAGCGATTCGGTGAGCAGTGAATTTCGGGTGTTACAAAATATTGATTATAAATGAATTGTAGAGACGGTTCTGAACCCTCTCTCTCCGCTGAAACGCATAAAGCCTCGTAAATCAATCGTTTATGAGGCTTTTTCTTTGAAGTGGTTTTCTCCCGAACCCGGGAGTTTTTATTCCCAAAATATTACCGGCTATTTATTCAACGAGAGAAACGATAAAAACCCAGAAAGCCATTTAGAATCTCCAATAGATAGTAAATAGCGGCCATCCCCGTTCCCAAAGCGATGATAATGTTTATCATGTATTGCCTTCGAAACATCTTGTTTGCCTCAATCTCCAACTCACTAACACGACGTGCCTCATTAGTGATGTATCGTTCATCCTCTAGCAGCTTTCCATAGCTTCCCTGTTTCTGAAGGTCACGTCCCCTTGCTTCCGTCAACTGTAGATTCTCTCCATTGGTCCTCGCCAGATCATTTTCAACTAAGAAGCTCGTGAGAGACTTTGGCATGTCGATATTTTTCCAAATCGTTTCAAACTCAGGGTTATTCTCAAATATTTTTTTGTACTCCTCCGGTGGAATATTTTTAACAAGATCCCCAAGATTAAAATCACCATGCTCAGGGATTTTGTTTTTCCTTAGCAGGAAGTTTAGCAGCTTTATCCGCCGGTCGTCTAATATATTTGAGTTCGATGTTTGATCCATAAATTGATGTGCACTGCTGCCTTTATTTCTGCAGGCTGTAAAGTTTAAAAACGTCGCGAACAATTATTTTGCAGTTTTCGGCGCATTGATTCAAGATGCAGCCGATGCTCTTTAGCGTTTTCGGTATAGAGTCCGTACCTATTTCAATGAGCGACATGCGAATAATAGAATTGTCTGCATCGCCTGGTACGCCTTTCAGGTTATCAAATGTCGTAGCAGCAAAATCGAGATCACTTCCAAGTTGAAATGAGCCGACTTCCGTCAGGCCTTGCGCTGTCGCGATGTCTACGATAATGTAATAAGTGGTTTCCATAAACTAATAGAGTTCAGGTGAATTAGTCTTGCGTTTAGACAAAAGACATGGATGGCGGTGAGTTATCAAATGAATTGCGGAGCGAATCCATTTGATGCATCATATTTTTCGTACTGAAATAGTGCTGATCAAACAGGCGGTGTGATAACACACCGCCTGTTTGATTGCGCCCCTCCCAACACTTATTTGATCTCGATGGTCCGGGAGATGGACTGAGCCCCTTCCTTCTTGGGCATCGTAAGATGTAATACGCCATCGGCATATTTAGCATCTATTTTGTTCGCATCAATCGCATCATCGAGATTAAAGCTGCGGGTAAATGAGCGTTTTTGGTACTCCCTGCGCAACCATCCTTCTTCTTTGTTTTCCTGGCTGTGTTCTTCTTTCTGCTCGAAGCTGACAGTGAGCACATCGTGGCTGACATTAACTTTGAAGTCATCCTTTTTTAGCCCCGGCGCTACTAACTGCAGCTCGTAGCTTTTGTCCGTCTCCCTTATATTCACAGGAACATTTACGTTCTGAGAAACTCCGTTGAAGCCCCAGAAGTCGTCATCAAAAAAGCGGTTTACGTTGTTCTGGAAGAGCCTGTCGACCAAACCGCTGAAAGTCGTAGCTGGCATGTTGCCGTTTGTTCTTTTCATTAGCGTGTTCATATTTTCCTCCTTTTTTTTAAGGTTTGAAAAGGATAATGCAAACAGTATGCCGGTGCGCAAATGGGAATAAGTGACAGAAAAAAATGAAAAATATTCAGTCGCAAACGGACATTTTTTTTCATAGTATGACACTTAACAATATTTTAAACTATATCTGGAGGATACCTGGAAAATTAAACTGAAAAAGAAAATTATTTAGTCCCGCTGACGTCAGCGACATTCCAGATGAGTTGCAGCAGGTCGCGGGGGTTGGTGATAATGCTCGCCCGGTAAGTGCCGATCATTTCCCATTTTTTCTCGTCGGCATTCCATCTTTCGGGTACTGCATTCCAAAGAATTTTTTTATCACGGTTCACGATAAATATATTACCGTGATTTGCACTCATGGAGGCGAAGATCGAGCCATCCGGCAGTTCGCTGACGCTGCCACCACCGGTAGACCGAAAATTCATTCCACTATTATTATTGGCAGTTGTGATCAACTCATCGGGACAAATGAACTCCCATATCTTTTTCAAAGTGTCATTTTCAGACACCGGTTCCTGCATCATAACAATGCTCGGTGGCGCAGCAGGGTTGCAGTCGTTATTATTATAAACGTATAGGTATCCTTGTTCAGAAAGTTTGGCGCAGTGCTGCTTGCAAAATATTCCATTTGCTTTTTCAGGTTGGTCTTTAGCATACTTATCGCCATAGGAATTTAAAACCTTTCCGTCGGGGTAGTGAACTTTAACGATCCTGTTGATGTTCTTAAAGCTCACATAAATGTTGCTTGTCTTTTCGTCAAAAAAGAACGCATTGTCATGCACATCGGCATTTTCTATTCCCATTGCCGATGGACGATAGCGCAGGTCTGACCTGGCGAAGTAGGTGGAAGACTTCCATGACCATACAACATTTCCGGACTGGTCATACTCAATCAGGGTAGCGAAGGGCGCGGGCTGATAAGACCTGCCGGGGTTGGTTTGTCCCGATCCATTGCCCGGGAAGACGAGGAAATTGTCATTGTCTGAAGTTGCGGGGTCGCGGTTCCAAAATCCATGTTGTGTGCCAAGAGCCATGTAATGACCATTGCAAAGGCGCGTAAATTCGTGATGATAGTTTTCGTTTTTTTCACCGTTGACTTTACCGTTGTTTGGCCCTTGCCATAAAACCGTACCGTCATAATTTATTTCGTAGTCCTGCGGTCCGTCGATGTCGATCATAAATGTGATCGTTCCTTTACAGGACAGTTTGAGATCGCGAACAGTGGCTTCAGCATTAACTGAGCCTGGAACACTAGGCAGATACCAGACAGGGTGCCCCTCCATATCGTACAAAGTGCGCGTGCCGTCCACAAAAAAATAAGCGTATTTATATTGAGTGGTTTTCTTTATTACTCTCAGCCGTGTCACCGCAGAGTCTACATAGGTTACTGCAGACGTACTGAAATGATGGAGCTCGCTGTAGGTTGCGAAATCAGGACCTTCGTAAACTGTGCGCCAAGTATATTGTCTGCCGAACGACGGAACTGCGGTAATAATTCTGTTTGTCTTTCCGGGAACAGTTGAGACTATATTCTCCTTAAAATCGTTTTCGTTATCATAACTGCCCGATGCGATCTCAATTTTATAACCCGTTGCACGTTTGTCTGCCGGGAACGAAAAACCTGTTAACCTATAGGAGTGCACGCTGGCTTCTTTCGGTAATATCTGCGACAACAACTGACCAGGAGCGAAATAAACAAGAAGTAAAACGGCAAATGATAAACGCATACCAATAAGGGATTACAGACGTAATTTAGTACCAAAATTAAGAAATAAAAGAACAACAGGACTGTGTGCCGCCCATGGCGGAAGTAGCTGCACTACTTTTCATGGCCCAAAACAAGTTTCTCTATCTGTATGGGGTCTACAGCAATGCTTGCACGGTATTGGGGAAATGGATCCCACGAGCGATTCTCAGGATTCTTTTTTTCAGGAAGGGCATGCCACAAAAGTTCCTTATCCATGTTTACGATGAACAAATTTCCATAGGGGTTACACTCGGAAGCGAATATTGATCCGTCAGGCAACTCGAGTACATTACCCCCGGTTGTCGTTTCCGGGCGTGCAACTAAGTCGGGATGAGCCCTTTCATGGCCAATGCTTACGGGACACTGATAACTCCATATTTTTTTTAATTGTTCGCTGGAGGAGGCAGCCTCATCTAAAACAACAATTTCCGATGGGGGATTGCCTGGGTAGCAAATGTTGTTGTTGTACATGTACAGGTTTCCTTTCTGAGATATCCTGCAGCTATGCTGATCGCAAAATACACCATTGCCTTTTTCCGGAGCATCCGGCTTAAAGACCTCGCCATAGGTCTTTATCACAGTGCCTTCCGGGTACTTAATTTTTATTATTCGGCTAATGTTCTTGAAACTCACATAAATGACGCCCGCTTTTTCGTCAAAATAAAATGAATTATCGTGGACGTCAATCTCGGGTAAGTGGTTTGCGAGCCCGAAATAGAAGATGTCGGATGTCTTGAAGTACGCAGAAGATTTCCAGGACCACACTATCTTTCCGTGTTTATCGTATTCGATCAGTGTGCCGAACGGCATTGTCCGGTAAACCGTATCCAGAACCGTTTGTCTGGCCTTCTCTCCCGGACGTGCGGGCAAATTCAGATTCAGCTCTACCGGCGCCTTTGTCAACAGATCCTCTGTGCCGAGTGTCATATAGTGGCCGTTGCCCAGACGTGTGAACTCGTGGTGAAAATGCTCTGAACTGTCGCCACTTACGATCCCTTTGTTTGGCGCCTTCCAAAGCACATCGCCGTTATAATTTATTTCATACACCTCTGGTGTTTTAGCATCCCACAGCAGGAATGTGATCGTTCCCTCCGGTGTAAGTTTGAGGTCCCGTATCTGCGTATTGTCAGTCATACCATTCACGATATTGGGCAGGTACCAAACAGGATGGCCGTCCATGTCATACATGGCCCGGGTGCCATCTAAGAAAATACATGCATCGCTGTATTTTTCGGTATGCATAAGTACACGGACATGGTTGATGTTTGTATCAATATTCGGACTGTAGCCAGTGCGGAAATGATACATTTTACCATTTGTTCTCTTTGACGCTGCGTCTGTATAAACCACACGCCATGTATATTCTGATGCGAATGAAGGTACTTCTGCGATCAACTTATTTGTTTTGGCAGCTGTTGTATTAATGATCTTATTCCCAAAATCGTTTTCAGACTCGAATTTTCCGTTTGCGATCTCCAGTTCATATTTAACCGTCTTTGGCTGTGCAGGAAAAGAAAAGCCGACACGCCGATAGTTGACCGTGCTGCCTTCGCGGGGGAATACCTGGGACCAGAGTTGCTGGTTAGCGGCCAGAAGTAAAAACAGTGCGGCCAAAGTCTTGAGCATGTAAAATTTTTTTTTGACGGGTGTAAATATAGACTAAATACTTCACCAGCTTGCGCGTGTGAATGGCTGGCCTGTGAACAGCGGATAGCTGAGTACGTTATGTTCTGGCGTTGCATCGATTGTTCCTTTGCCGCGGCCACTGCATAGAACGTTCTGCCCGAAAGAATCCAACAACAAAAATAAAAGGGAATCATACAATAATTTTCACTTATTGCCAAATATTGTTTTTGCCGGTATGCAGCATTTTTCGGGGCAATTAACTAATTGTTAGTAAAATATTTTTGACCAGCTCATCTATTAGCTCCTAACTTTATTGCACTCACGAGGTGCATGAACACCAGTCTTATACATAGCCA
>CAYNGS010000218.1:0-5631 GCA_964396625.1 uncultured Flavipsychrobacter sp. | reverse complement strand
CGCACAGGATGAACAAATAGTACGCGGGCAGATCAGGGACGTGTACAGCCGGATCATGAACCACGAATTTGACAGAGGATGCGGCAAAGAAAATTGCCATTGGTGTAACTTTGCACGCCGTTATGAATTGATTCGTCCGGCTAAAGATGAAACTGTTGAAATTGACGATCTTTAACGGTGCGCCGTCAGCGCATTATAATTTCGTTTCGTCTAATAGTTGCTGCTCCTCAATGTATCCGTCGTGCTTCCATGTCAGCTTTCCGTCTTGGTACAATTCAAGGTATGGTATTCCGCTTATCCCTTTTTCGCGGAGTAGTGATTTATTTTGATCCGCATTGATCTGTAGCAAAATGAGCTTGTCCTTTTTCCTTTTTGCCAGGGACTCCAGCACCGGCAGCATCTTCTGGCATGGCGCACACCACGGCGCGTTATAATCCACTAAAACATAATGCCCGGCGCTCACCTGCTTATTAAATTCATCTGCCGACATACCGACGGACCTTGGTGCCCCGGCCCCTGTCTCGATTGGTTTACCGGCGCTCTGCCATTTCATTATCCCACCTTCCATATCGTATATCTCCCGAAACCCCATTTTTTCCATGATCTTGGCAGCATTCAAGCTACGGCCACCGGATAAACAATAGACAAATACGGGTTTCGTCTTATCAAGCGTGCCGAACTGGTCTTTATAGTCTTCCCTGTTCACATTCATGTTCACCGCATTTTTTAGATGTCCTTCAGCATACTCCTCTGCAGTCCTCACATCAACAAGCTGCCCTCCGGGTGTCGTGGCGATCTTTTTTTCAAACTGGTCAACGGAAATTGTCTCCCTGATGGCACCGCCTTGAGGACTGCCGCTTGTATTCTGGCAAGCGCCCAGGTAAGCCAGCGAACACAATACAAATACGATTGATAATATCTTTTTCATGTTTTTTTGTTTAGTCAAATTGTCAATTCCGAATGATCCTTATGTTTTATGCGCCACTGCTATACATTATCAAGCTGCGCCTCAATAAGCTGCCTCAGATGATGAGCGGGCACTACCCCCGACTGCCGCCACAACACCTTCCCATTCCTGAAAAGAATTAATGTGGGCACACCGGAAATATTATAGGCATTGGCCGCTGAGGGGTTCTTATCTACGTCCACCTTAATAATTTTCGCTTTGTCCCCAACCGACTTCTTTAGTTCCGCGAGTATTGGCGCCATCATTTTGCATGGGCCACACCATTCTGCTGAGAAGTCTACCAACACCGGTTGCGCATCTTTTATTATCTCTGAAAATGTTTTCGCTTCCATACTTTTCATTTTACTTCTTCATATTCAACTGGTATCTCTGCCTCGCTCAGTTGTTTTCCGGCTTTTTTCCGCGGGGCATAACACCCTTGGTCGCCGCAGCAACCGGTGTTTGTTATCGCCTGGTACAGGAAAAATACACTGAACGCACCCACCATCCAATCCCTTGCCTGTATTCCCATTACCAGCAGCCATATACCCATGGTCAGTCTGAATATCCGCATCAGGTGCCAGTTTGTCAAAAGTCTTTGTTTTATAGTATTCATTTTTGCTCCTCTGTTTTTCGTTTTGCACGCAAAGTTCCCGTATTATGCACGTGTGATTGGGAACATTTGTTTGATAAAAACTTTAGTTTAATGCCGCCTCGTCCATGCACACACGCCACAACCCGTATCCGCCGGAGACATTGCGTACATTTTCGTAGCCATTCTGAACCAGTATCCGTTGAGCCAGGTAGCCTCGCAAACCTATTTGACAAAAAATATAAATACGCTTTTCCTTTTGTAGCTCACCGAGCCGGCCCCGTAGCTCATCTATAGGTATATTGATCGCGCCGGGTATTGTACCGTTGGCAAATTCCGCATGAGTGCGAACGTCTACCAACAGCCCGTCGTCCGGCCCTGTCTTCGCCACATCATCCCAATAAATCACTTTTAGTCGTTGCTGCAGAATATTCTCGGCCACAAAGCCGGCCATGTTCACCGGGTCCTTTGCCGATGAATATGGTGGTGCGTAAGCATGTTCAAATTCAGACAGCTCGTATATTGTCCCATTTCTTTTAATTACGCCCGCAAGTATGTCCAGCCGTTTATCCGCACCCTCATATCCCGCCACCTGGGCGCCCAACAGTCTCCCGTTGTCAGGCGAAAATGCGATCTGGATACTCATCTGTTTTGAGCCCGGATAATAACCTGCATGCGAACCGCTATGAGTGGTAGAAACTATGTGCCTGATATTCGCAGCCACCAGTTGTTTTGACGCTAAGCCCGCGCTTCCTACAGTCAGATCAAACACTTTTACAATCGCGGTATTGATCGCGCCGTTGTACAAATGACTATTCCCCAATACAATGTTATTCGCGCATATACGACCCTGTTTATTGGCCGGGCCGGCCAGGTATGTATTCATCGACAAACCCGTGATCGGATTAGCGAATTCCACAGCGTCTCCCACCGCATAAATGTCAGGGTCAGACGTCTGCATGAATTCATTTATAAAGATACCTTTGGCTGGACCCAGCTTCAAGCCGGCTTTTGCAGCAAGTTTTGTCTCCGGCCTTACACCAATCGACAGGATCACGATGTCCGCGTCTATCTGTGCCCCGGTGTTAAGCACCACCCTCAGACGGGCGCCTTTCTTTTCAAATCCGGCCACAGCGGCATTCAGAATCAGCTCGACACCCTTGCTCCGAATATGTTGTTGCGCAATAGCAGCCAGCGGAAAATCCAACGGAGCCAGAATTTGTTTACCCATTTCAACCACCGAAACGTCCATGCCGATACCACCCAGGTTTTCTGCCATTTCGAGGCCTATAAACCCCCCTCCGACCACCACCGCCTTTCCCGATTTGTGTTTGTCTGCGTATTCTTTTATAAAGTCAGTATCGGCAACATTACGCAATGTAAATATCCCAGGCAGATCTATCCCCCGCAGTGGCGGCCGCACAGGCTCCGCACCAGGAGAAAGTACAAGTTTATCATAGCGTTCCGTATATACCTCGCCGGTTGCCAGGTTCGAGGCCCTGATTTCTTTTTTTTCCGGATCTATGTCCGTTACTTCTGTTTTAATGCGCACATCAATATTAAATCGCTTATTGAATGCCGCTGCGGTTTGAACAAAAAGCTTGTCTCTTTCCTTGATCACATCGCCTATATAGTATGGCAAGCCGCAATTCGCGTAAGAAATATAGTTCCCCTTTTCAAAAATAATGATCTCTGCATGCTCATCCAGCCTTCTCAGCCGCGCCGCCGTGCTTGCTCCCCCGGCTACCGCTCCTACTATAATGTATCTCATTTATTTACTTTTTCCTTCCTATATATTCTACTACGCTTGCCCGGCCCTGGTGAAACGAGCCTTCCTTTAGGTCTGTTTCTGCTTCACACAGCCGTATCGTTTCAAAACCATTAATTTCATTGGCTACCTGCTCCACACTCACCAGGAGATCCGGTTCTTTAGGGCCACCAGAATTATGCTCCAATTGTTTCGGTGTAAACGCCTGCATTACAAAAAGTCCTCCGGGCCTAAGCCAGTTTAGCGCGTCCCTGTAAAACTGCATCCTCTGACTCCGCGGTAAATGGAAGAATATGGATGCTATCGCATCAAACGACGACTCCCGGTATGTGACGTCTCTTATATCCGCCACATTGTAAGAGACCTCCACCTCTCTTTCTGCGGCCAGCTTCATCGCTTTGTTTCTGCCTTCCCCACTTATATCCGCACAATGAACATCCCAGCCTTTCTCAGCCGCAAATACAGCGTCGCGCCCTTCTCCCGCTCCGGGAATAAAAATTTTACCGGGCTTTAAATCGGCAATTGCCGATTTAAAAAAAGCATTTGGCTCCTTCCCATAAACAAAGTCACGTTTCGAGAACCTCGTATTCCAAAATGCTTGAAGCGCCAACCCTTCGGCTCCGCTGTTGCTATTTTTCATACTGTTTCAGGTTGTACCAGCTGCCAGCGTTATACACTTCCTTAAAGCCATTTGACAATAGTATCGACCTCGCCGAGCTGCTTCGCATTCCGGACGCGCAGCAGGTGATTACCGGTTTGTCTTTTTTCAGTTTGCCAAGCTGGCTCGTCAGCACGCTCACCGGAATGTTTACAGATCCTTTTATGTGACCCGTAACAAATTCTGCATTTGTCCGCACATCAAGAATTGTAGCACCTCTTGATATTACCTCAGCCAGGTCAGCTTTAGGACCTATTCCCAGCATTTTCTTTATTGTTGCTATCATGTCTTTGTTAGTTATTGTTTAAATGATAATTGACATTTGTCCATGCGCCGCCGTCCAAAGATGCGATGCCATTTTGTTTCAGGTACGCCCATGCGTTGTGGCTTCTCCCGCCCGATGCACAGCACAGTACAATGTTCCTCATCGCGCCAAATTCATTCAGCCGCCGCGGTACCTCGTCCAGCGGAATATTGACACTGCCGGCCACGTGGCCTACTGCAAATTCACCCGGTGTTCGCACATCCACCACAATTGTGTCCTTCATTTTAAGCATTTCCGAAATTGTGTTCATCTCTATTTTGTATTCTTTTTAAAAACGCTGAATGCTGTCATTCCAAGCAGTGCGCCATAGGCCGTACTGTTCAATGGTCTGGATGTGATGAGGCATTGACCGGACGAACAACCGACAAAAAACCAATAGCACCAGCCGGCCAGCGCACCCACAGCAATGCCTGTTATTTCAATTCTGTATCTTCTGAATATTGTATTCATTTAATAGAATTCATGGCCTTGAATTGATTCAGCGATCAAAACTGACGCCTTGGTGCGCTCACTTTTGTTCTTTTTTGCCTCGTGTACTGATCCCGAGTGCCATGTATATCGGGCAAATACTTATAAAGCTGGTAACAACGAAAATACCGGCTAATGCCAGCAACACAATTGCAGCGGTGCCGCCGATGACATTGGTATAATACAATGCGCAGATCACTACTGCTATCAATATCCGGGTGATTCTGTCCGCGGTTCCCACATTCTTTTTCATAACTGTAGTTTTAAATTTCAATGTAAAATTACAACTGCAAAAAGCCGTGGTTGGGAACAAATGTTCCGCTAATTTGTTAAAAGCTCGATCGTATTTCTTCCCAGCTTAACAATATTTTTCTGCTCCATCGTCCGCAGCAATCTGCTGATAGCCTCCCGATGCGTATGCAATTCATCTGCGATCTGCTGATGGGTTATGTACAATGCCCTTGTATTTGCTGCCTTGGCACGCTCCTCCAGGTAATGCAGCACCTGCCTGTCCATATTGCTGAATGCGATCAGATCAATGACTTCCAGCAACTCCGCAAATCTTGTACCATAAGTGCTGTTTATAAAATTTTTCCATTCGGGGTATCTGAACCATTCCTCTACAAGGCTTACAGGTATCTGCAGCACTTCAGTGTCATCTTCAGCTATCGCTTTTACCATACTTTTTTTACGGGTTTGGCAGCAATTGATCGCCATTGCGCACGTCTGTCCCGGGTACAGGTGATATAAAAAAATCTCCTTGCCATCGTCGTCCTGTCTCACAATGCGCAGTACTCCCTTTTGCACAATCGGTACAAACACAATTTCCTAGCCGGGCGATATCAGCACCACATCCTTTGCTATTGTTTTCACT
>CAYNGS010000217.1:0-5648 GCA_964396625.1 uncultured Flavipsychrobacter sp. | reverse complement strand
ACTACCGAAAAAACTTTGGGATTCGGCAGGCAGGCAATGATCATAGCCGATTCTGCACGCGACAGGTCCTTCGCGTGTTTGTGAAAATAAGTTTTTGATGCAGCTTCTATGCCATAGATACCTGGCCCCATTTCTATCACATTCATATACACATCCATTATCCGCCGCTTGCCCCAGGTCCATTCTATCAGCTTCGTAAAATAAAACTCAGGCACTTTACGCAGATACCTGCCCCAGCCACTCCCCTGCCACAAAAAAACATTCTTGGCCACCTGCTGGCTTATCGTACTCGCACCGCCGCCCGCAGCCACCCGCTTTTTTTTGTGTGGGTTGCCGTTAATACTTTTCTCTATTGATTTCCAGTCAAATCCGCCGTGCTCCGGAAACAACTGGTCCTCACTCGCTATCGCAGCCAACTTAGCATTTCTCGATATGTTTTCCCAGCTCACATAGTCCCTCTTCAGCCCATAGCCGCCAAAGAGCGCCCCCAGTTGGGTAATGGTTATCGGGGGCATCACCCATCGGCACAGCACAGCGTACAACGTAGAAGAAAGAAAAAGGACCAGGATGATACCCAAAAGATACCTGAAGAATTTCCTTATGCCGCCCGATTTTTTTTTCTTTGCCATTAACGGCCCTAAAATTATAAACTATCTTAAACATTGGCTGGCATTTATTTTATAACTTGGATAAGTTTATAAAAGATGTCGCCATGTCAGCAACTGCAGGTTCAAGAGAACTGATCAAACAATTGAAAGACCTTTTGTCAAAAGGCAACGCACACGTTACCCTCGACGACGCGCTCGACAATATCCCTGAAAAAATAAGAGGTATCGTACCGGATAAGCTGCCATACAGCATCTGGCAGGTTATGGAGCACCTCCGTATTTGCCAGTGGGATATTTTGGATTTCTCGCGAAATCCCGACTACAAAGAAATGAACTGGCCCGCAGATTATTGGCCCAAAGAGACCGCGCCCGACGACGACGTCACATGGAACGAAAGCATTAAACAGATAAAGAAGGACAGAAAAGACTTTATCGCACTGCTGGAAAAAGACAGCGCTGACTTATACACACCGTTTAAGTGGGGCACAGGGCAAAACCTGCTGCGTGAGGCCCTTTTGATAGCCGATCACAACAGCTACCACGTCGGTGAGATCATTGTATTAAGACGGCTTCTCGGTAATTGGAAATAATGAAACCAGTCCTTCTTAGCCTGAAAGGCTGAAATATCAATAGCCATGGGGGAAACCCACCGGTAAAATAAACGTGTTGAACCAGCTCTGAAGGGGCTGAATAAACGATCTAATGCGAAAATTCGAATTGCACTGCTTTCCTTTTTTTTCTTTATTTTCGACGCCTTAACAAATTTTCATGAGCACACAATTAGGCATCGGGTCGCGGGTCGAGCACCAGCACTTTGGCAGAGGAGTAATAGTAGATACAGCACAGGAATTTTACATCATTTGGTTCAAGTCGCAGCAGGGAACAAAAAGTATAAGTAAAGATTATGCCGACCTGAAGACCATTGAGGAAGTAGAGGCAACCCCCGGTAGCGACACAATTACTATAGCAGACATAGAGCAGGCATTAAGCAATATCCTCGACCAGCGCCTCCACGAAATGCAGATCGTACCCATCGGTCCCAGGTGGAAGCGCGGCATGATGATCTTGAAACCCGGCGACACCACCCTTCAGTCTAAGGAGGTTCCCATAGACACCTTCTTTCACAAGATCGTCATGGTCCGAGATCGCCTGCGCGTCCTTGAGCAGAAGATCAATGCCCACAAGGTCATGACGGACGACGAGAAGGTGGATCTCCAGCAGTATATTACCGCGGTCTATGGCTCATTGACCACCTTCAATGTACTATTCAAGGAAACACACCACCAGTTTAAAGGAATGAGCGGCAAGGAATAAGTCCTTACCTGAAAATACTTGTAGGCATTCCGGATGTTCATGGTTCATGAAAAAGATGATCGCACACCTCAATGCCGTTCGGATACCTTATGTTGTGCGATATTCGCGCCCGTTTTCACATTTGCATATTTTCATATTTTCACATTAAAGTCTTTTCTATTACTTTTATTCAATGAAAATACGAATACTTACTTTACTGGCATGCTTGTCCGCACTTACCTCGTTAGCCCAGGATTCGCTGATGTTTCGCAAAATAGCCGACGAAATATTACTGCATGGCACCTGCTACGAGAACCTGCGTGTGCTGTGCAAAACCGTTGGGCACCGTATCAGCGGCTCGCCTGAAGCTGCCAACGCTGTGGCGTGGGGCGAAAAGGCAATGAAAGCCTCCGGCGCCGACAAAGTATGGCTGCAGGCTGCCGATGTTCCTTACTGGTACCGCGGCAAAGAAAGTCTTTCTCTTAAGATTGGTAAGAAATATAAAAAGGTAGATGCGCTGTCACTCGGAAATTCGGAAGGCACTGGTGGTAAAACATTAAAGGCGCCAATCGTCATGGTCCATAGTTTCGACGAGTTTTACGCCTTGCCCGATAGTAAAGTAAAAGGTAAGATTATCTTCTTCGATTACCGCTTCCGCCAGGATTTCGTTTTTACATTCGAAGGATACGGCGATGCAGTTAAATATCGTTGGGCAAGCCCGAGCATTGCAGCAAAAAGGGGTGCCGCTGGCGTCATCATCCGCTCCATGTCCACTGGCGCCGACGATTTCCCGCATACCGGAGGTATGCACTACAACGACTCTTTCAAAAAAATACCTGAAATGGCCTTGGGAAATGAGACCGCCGACCTGCTGGAGCAGGCTTGCAAAAAAGGGGCCGTGACTGCGAAAATGAAGTCCGAATGTCACATGACTCCCGACCTCGTGCGTTCGTACAATGTCATCGGCGAGATAAGAGGTACCGAGCGGCCCGATGAGATCATAACCGTTGGTGGTCACCTCGACTCCTGGGATGTTGGCGAGGGCGCCAACGACGACGGCTCAGGTTGTGTGCAGTCAATAGAAGTGCTTCGCGCATTCAAGGCTATGGGTCTTCGCCCTAAATGCACCATCAGGGCCGTTCTGTTCATGAATGAGGAGAATGGCGGCAAGGGTGGCGAAGCCTATGCCGACTCCGCCAAAGCGAAACATGAACACCACTTGCTGGCTGTCGAAACCGACGCTGGGGGCTTTTCTCCCCGTGGCATAGGCTTAGTCATGAGCAGCAGGGAAAAGGAGCACATACTGCGCTACAAAGATCTTTTTCTGCCCTATGGCGTCTACGATTTCTCCCGCGAAGAAGGCGGCTCGGATATCGGTCCTATGCACAAAAAGCTCGATGCCCCGCTTGCTGGCCTTGTTCCCGACTCGCAGCGATATTTCGATATCCATCACACCAACAATGATGTCTTCGAAAATGTAAATCACAGGGAGTTAAAGTTGGGCGCAGTGACTTTGGCACAGCTTATATACCTTGTCAGTGAGCATGGCTTGAATTAGCAGATAAAATTTGAAAAAAATTGGATAATGCACAGCCCACGGTCTTTCAGCGGTTGCTCAGGCATCCTGCGGCTATCGTGGCGGTGGGCATTATTGCTGTTACCTGCTTTGTATCCCTCTTCGCCTATGTGATTGCCCCCGACACATCTCCGTCTGCAAACCGGATGATCATAGAGCTTGGGGCAAAGCAACCGGGGTTCACCAAACAGTTGCTGCTCATACCTGCAAACACTATGCAGGCCACAAGTCGCCTCGCGTGGCTCACAGGCACCCCGTCTCAATACAAGGCGGTTCCCATTAATGGCTATCGTATCGACGGTAATAACGTCATCCTACGTCACTATATAGACGATGGTATTGAAGACACGCTCACCTACCCGCTCACTCAGCTTCTGCCCCGGTCCGAGCTGCTCAAACCTTACGCTGAACAGCAGACCTGGTTCACGAAGCACAACATTGCCGTCAGCACCTTCTACCTCGGCACAGATCGTCAGGGGCGCGATATACTTTCCCGCCTCCTCGTCGGCTCTCGCGTCACACTTGCAGTAGGATTGGTTGCCGTACTGTTGTCGCTTACTATCGGTATTATGCTTGGCGCAGTAGCAGGCTACTTCGGTGGCATGGTCGATAATATCGTTATGTGGCTCATCAACATCCTGTATGCCATCCCCACCCTGCTGCTTGTCTTTGCCATTACACTCACCATCGGCAAAGGTTTTTGGGAAATATTCATTGCCATCGGGCTCAGCATGTGGGTCGGTGCTGCCCGGCTTATCAGGGGGCAGGTACTCGCACTCCGCGAAATGGAATACGTCACTGCCGCAAAATCGCTCGGGCTGGGCAATATGCGCATTATATTCCGACATATCTTGCCAAACATAGCTGGCCCGGTAATGGTCATTGCCGCAAGCAACTTCGCCGCCGCCATTCTTATCGAGGCCGGTCTTAGCTTCCTCGGCTTCGGCATACAGCCGCCGCATCCGTCCTGGGGATTAATGATCAAGGAACAATACAACTTTCTCCTCACCAACCGTCCGCTGCTCGCCCTGATCCCGGGCATGGCCATCATGCTGCTGGTATACGCTTTCAATATACTTGGCAATGCCCTTCGCGATGTGCTTGACGTTCGCAGTTAGCCCGCAGGCTCCGCCACCCGGGCTTTCCGCTTTTTAAAGAAGAAACCTTTTACCCACCGTTGGAATCTCACTTCCAGGCAATAGGAAATCAAAAGCAGAGTGAGAACATAGGCCAAAAGTTTCAACACAAAACCAAATTCAGAGCTCACATTAAAATGGCCGAAGGCATGCAAAAGTGGCTTGTGAATGATATACAGCGCATAGGCGATCATGCTGAGCGGCCATACCGACTTCATCACCTTAACGATGCGTCTGTCGAATCTGCAATTAAGCAGCCATAACACAACGCTGGACAGCAGCACTATTGACGGGAAAATGTATCCCTCCTTAACCAGGAAGTCGCGATTATAAACGATCAGTATCGATACCAGCCTCCCCAATGCGCACGTGAACAAAAATGCAATAAACAATCCCGAGTACTTCGAATATCCGTGTATCAGTGCGAGAATCAGAACGATCGCCAGCGGATAATAAAACAGATGATTGTACGATAGCGACTGCTGGTCCCACGAATAAGCCGAATAATCAACCTCATGTAGCCTCAGCAACTTCAGCACTTGGTTATACGGGTTAAAATAAACGAGACAGAAGATCAGGATAAATACGGAGAGGATACGGGAGTGAGATATATTCCAGTTATAACTAGTAAACTTCTGGGCGATCAGCACACCCGTGATCCAAAATAAAAACCCGACCAGCACGCTTATTATCAGCGGATGTACCGTGACATAGTGAGAACCCGCGAATAATACACCTATCAGCAGTAGCAACAGCATTATCGTCTTTCCCAGGTTTACCCTGTAATAAGAGAAAAGAATGAACACAAAATAATAGAGTAGCTCATATTGCAGCGACCACAGCGGCGAGGCTTCCCATATCACATTGTCCGCCGGCACGCTTATAAAAAACAGGTTCGATAAATAAATTTTCCACCCATAAACACCGTGTGTGACTATTGCCGTAAAAAGGATCGCTACAAAATAGATCGGCACTATTCTCACCAGCCTCTTTTTAATGTAGTCATATATCAGTTCCTTGCTGTTCAGCCACGGA
>CAYNGS010000216.1:0-5661 GCA_964396625.1 uncultured Flavipsychrobacter sp. | reverse complement strand
TAAAGAAACCGTCGTAGGTCTTATCTTCTCCTGCAAGTATATCATAAAAAGCATTGGCTGCCAAAGAATTAGATGATAACACCGCAACCTTTTGTCCACGCTTCAGATCGAAGGTAATATCTTTAAACAGCACCTCGCCGTGCTGCGTTTTACCAAGGTTCTTCACTTCTATGATCTGATCGCCGGCCTCGCGTACCTGGTTATTAAAAAGGATGGCCGGGTATTTGCGGTTGGACGGACGCATCTCATCCAGCTTGATCTTGTCCAATGCCTTCTTACGGCTGGTAGCCTGCTTCGATTTGGAAGCATTGGCCGAGAAGCGGGCTATGAACTCCTTCAATTCTGCTATCTTATCTTCCGCCTTTTTATTCTGGTCGCCGCGCTGCTTTAACAGTAGCTGGCTGGATTCGTACCAGAACGTATAGTTGCCTGTGTATATGTTTATTTTGCCAAAGTCTATATCAGCCACATGGGTACAGACGGTATCGAGGAAGTGACGATCGTGGGAAACGACCAATACGATCTTATCATAGTCGGCAAGAAAGTTTTCGAGCCAGCCAATGGTCTCGAGGTCCAGGTCGTTGGTAGGCTCATCGAGCAGCAGTATATCCGGATGCCCGAAAAGCGCCTGGGCGAGCAGCACCCTCACCTTCTGGTTACCATCCAGCTCTTTTACCAGCTTGTAGTGCAAGTCTTCCCTGATACCGAGGCCGCTGAGAAAGGTAGCGGCATCGCTTTCGGCGTTCCAGCCGTCCATTTCGGCAAACAGCCCTTCCAGCTCTCCTGCCTTTATACCGTCTTCCTCGCTGAAGTCGGCTTTGGCGTAGATGGCATCCTTGGCCTTCATTACTTCATATAAAGGGGTATTTCCGCGGATAACGGTTTCCAGTACGGGCACCTCGTCAAATTCGTTTCGGTTCTGCTTCAGCACGCTCATACGCTCGCCCTTCGATATGTCTACCCTGCCGGTTGTGGGGTCGATATCGCCCGATAATATTTTCAAAAATGTGGACTTACCGGCGCCATTGGCACCGATAATACCATAACAATTGCCCTCGGTGAACTTAATATTCACATCTTCAAACAACACGCGCTTGCCGTAGCGAAGCGATAAATTATTAACTGCGATCATGTTTCTGTAAAAAAGTTAAGAGTCAAAAGTCAAAACCAAAAAGTGAAGGAGGCGTAAATAACCCGACCTTGCTAACGACTTAGTACTTGTGACTAACGACTAAAAAGTGTGCAAAGGTACGGATAAGTATTGTCAATAATAGAAATTTGAAAAATGAAATTGTTATTAAATAAGGGTGGCCGTAGAGTAAAGGCCGAAAAAGCAGTAGCGGAGCTAACTAAAGCGCGGACATACGGTCTTTTTATAGTCCCGTTTATTTTTTGGGAAGAAGGCTGATGAGCTCAGCGTAAGCTCATAGCCACCCTGCATATTGCTGGCATTTTTGAGGGTGGATACATTTATATCATAACTAAGACCCAGCGACATGCTTTTATATTTCAGTTTCACCACGGGTATGATGGCATCGTTATACCTGTACATGAGCCCTGCATACATGGCGAGCCGTGGCTCTTCGTAAGGATCGAGCGACCGCCAGCCAACGAGTGCGCCGCCAATGAATTCGTTGTAAGTGCCCTGCAGGCTAAAGTTGGCATGAAGCTGCACCTCGTAATTCTCATTGATGTCGTGGGCCATGGCGCCGTTTATATTTATCCGAGTGTTTTCTTTGTAATCCCTGCCGCTATAATAGGTAAAGGCGGGCGCATTAAAATGATAGCAAGACACGCCGATAACATAAGTAGCCTCGTTCGACTTGCCTGGGCTGAGATTATAATTGACGCCAACGCCCATATCCACCACGTTCCGTTTCGGGTTGGGAAAGGATTCAAAAGTGGGGCTATTGGGGTCGAAAGCGCCGTTCTGAAACTGGTTATTGAACGTCGCTTTAGACGGATCGAAACTGTACTGCAGATACCCGCCTACGAAGCCAAACGACAGGTAGGAGTTGTTGTCGGGATTGAGCGACTTGTTGTAGTTGAGGGCCGGGTAAAAGGCGTTAATTCTTTGATCTATCTCCCCTGCCCTGTCGCTGTAGCCGAGTATACCGAAACTCAGGAAGTCGTCGGAAAACCAGCTGAGCGATATGCGGTACTCTGCATTAAAAAGAACGGTTTCGTAGGGGTTGGTAACGCTGCTCCACTGTGTGCGATAATAGACCCCCACTTTATAGTTGCCCGCAAACACGCCGGTTAGCGCAGGGTTGCGGAGGATCGTGGTCTCATAAAACTGAGAAAAATGTATGTCGGCCTGCGCGACTGAAAACAGCGGGGCCAACATAAGGAAAACAGCGGGTAAAAATTTTCGTTTCATAGTCGTTTGTTTTACCTGATAACTGTAACGCTACCTTTTTTAGAAACAACACTTCCGTTTTCGCAAACAGCTTCCACTACCCATATATAGACATCGGGCAGCGGCACATTTCCTTTATAAGACCCGTCCCAAGCGTTCTGCACATCGTTGGCCTGAATGTTATCGCGCTCAAAAAGCAGTTCGCCCCAGCGGTTATATATCCGAAAGTTGCGGATGAGCTTCATAGCATAGCTGGCACGGGGGTAAAAAACATCGTTTTGCCCATCGCCATTTGGCGTAAATGAATTGGGCAGAAACAGGAAGCGCCCGCAATCGCAATCTATGGTAATCTTGAATGTGTCTACTATGGGCGCGACACAGTCGTTGGTGCAATAGACCCAATAGCTGCCACCATCCTTGATGGCGTGGGTGGCGGCCTGCGAACTGTCGTACCACAAATAATATTTGTAGCCCTGCGGGGCCGCGAGCGATGTCTCAGACGCGTTGCAAATAACCTTGTTGGTGATCTTTGACTGCACCACTGTTGTAGACGGCACAGAATATTTTGCAACGTACATCTCCTCTCCCCCGCCGATACAGTCAGAGTCGGCCTGTATGACACTACCGAATGTAGCGTCGCCGATCGTGATCGGCGCACATGCGAAATCGCTGCACAGGAATACATTGCCCTGGCGGTCGCAGGCGATACCAACCTGGTCATCGCCACCGCTTTGCAAACCTGCACTGCTGATGTAATTGCCGGTCTGGTCGTATCCTGCGATGAACACCGGATCTATGCAACTGGCGGCGGGCGCTGTCAGTGTGGCACTGTCAATGATGATCTTTTTTGTCATGATACCGCTTACCCATATTGTATTGCAAACAGATACAGCCACGGCATAACCCCATGTACCTGCATCGGAATCGGAAGCGGACCGTATGGTCTTGTACCAGCTCACGCTGTTGTCCGCGGCAAACTTGACGAGATATAAAACCGGTTTGGCAGAGTCGGGGTCGGTAATAACGGTGCCGCTGAATGATATCTGGTTGGCCTTGAATCCACCGGTCATGTACACGTTACCAACACCGTCTGACGCTACGCCAACGGCATATACTTTTCCGGCACCGTCGCTGCTATCGGCCCAAACGGCATTGCCATTACCGTCGAACCGTGCAATAAACGCCTGGCTGAGGGTATCTGAATTGTAATTGGTGACCACCGAGGCGCCGAAAGTGATGGAAGGAGAATTGTAAATGCCTGCTATGTATATATCGCTGGACGGCGATATAGTAATTCCGTAAGCATTATCTGAGCCGGTGCCACCGGCGCTTTTTGCCCACACCACATTGCCCGAGGGATCATATTTTGCCAGCAGAATATCATTTGTCGTGCCCGAAGGGTCGGTATTGGTCAGCGTGTAAGGACCGATGGTAATAACCGGCAGATGGAAGTTGCATGTGATATATATATAGCCTGCCTCGTCGGTGGCTATAGCCCCGGTGCTGAGTACATGGCAGATACCACCTACAAATGCGTAGTTGCCCTCAGCATTACCGGCATTTACTGCCCACACAACATTGCCGGATGGATCGAACTTTGCAAGGAAGTACTGCACATCAACGGCGGGTGGCTTGGATAACTTGAAAGCACCGATATGCACGACAGAGTCTAAAAACGCCCCGAACATAAAGACATTGTTGTTGAAGTCGGTTGCGATGTTCATAAGGTAGGTCCTGCCGTTCTGTGTGCCGTTGGCCCACAGGAAATTTCCGTCCGGGTCGTACTTGGCGATCACACACTGATATATGCTGTTGCCGCCGTTTGGCAGCTTGTAAGTGCCGAATACCGCTGGCCGCGCACCCGCGTTTATACCCGCCGCATACACATTGCCAAGCTGGTCTGTGGCAGTTCCCCAGCCGTCCAGGTTTGTACAGGTATTGCGCCTGCCCCACTGCCAGCCCTGGGCATAAGCATCAACAACAAATAGCAACGTAAAGCATAAAGTAATAAGTGAACGGGTATATCTCATCAAATATTAGTCGAAAATTAGAATTTGATAATAATAAAGACAACTTAAGTTACAAATTGGTTGGTATTCAACCATATTATCTTATCAGTGTAACGTCGCCTTTGTAGCTGTGCCGGTACAAAGTGTTGCCGACGCGATACTCGAGGTAGTACATGTACGTGCCCATGTCCTGCATGACGTTGTGGAATCGTCCGTCCCATTTTGCTGAAGGGTCGTGCGTGGTAAAGATGAGCTGGCCCCAGCGGTTGTAGATGCAGAAACTATAGTCATACAGATCGCAGGCCTTATCCACTATTGGCGAAAAGTAATCGTTGTGGCCATCTCCGTTTGGCGTGAACGCATCCGGCAGGAAGGCAGTGCAATAGCAAAATTTCTGAGCTATGACCATTGTGTCAGATCCGGAGCATCCGGAGTTAGTGACAGTTACCCAATATTTTCCGGCGGCATTGACCACTATCTCGTGCTCTATGCTGCCGGTGCTCCAGAGTACATTCGAACCATTGGGTGCGTTGGCCTTAAGGTCTACCGCAACCGGCTTTTCGCGGCACAAGACCGTGTCCCGCAGATGCTGCGTAAGGTCGGGAAAAAACACATTGACACTATCGCTGCTGAAGCAGCCCTGGCGCATAACAGTGACGTAGTATATCCCTTGCTGCAGTGCAAGGTCTGTGTTTCTTGTTGTGCCGTCTTCCCACAGGTAGGACACGTCTGATATTGACGCTTTTATTAAATAAGGCGCACAGACATTGGTATCATCGCCCAGCGAAAAAGACATGTCGATGTAGTTATACACTACAAAAAATGTATCGAAAAGTGAAGGTGTGGTACAAGTGCCCGAACAGATGACGAGGTAACTGCCGGGTGAACTGATCGTATCGGCCTGCGAGGTCTTGCCATCACTCCACAGGTAGGGTCCAAAGCCGGTGGGCGCCACCAGCGCCATTTGTGCATGCAGGCATATGGAAGTATCGGTATGAAAATACGATGTATCGAGCTTGCCGTAATCTACCTTAAAAATTTTGTTGACAACGCCATAGTTACATTCGCCGACGCACAAAACACTGTAGGTGCCGGGTGAATCCACGAATCGGTCGGGGGCAGTGGAGCCGTTGTCCCAAACGTAGTTTGTGAAGCCCGGTGTGGCATGCAGTGTCACGCCGGTAGTATCCGAAATGCAGAGCAGCTTGTGCACATAAGCGGTGTCGGGAATATTTGGGGTCGCATATTTTGCCACAAAAATGTCTTCAAAGTTATGCTTTGGATCGTTTAGAG